>NZ_JAPVZL010000001.1:0-298332 GCF_041432365.1 Streptococcus sp. 20925_1_69 | reverse complement strand
GTACTGTTCCAGACGAGGCTCCTAAAGTAGAAAAACCTGACTATACGCAACCAATAGGTACAAACCTTGTAGAGCCAGCAGTTCATGAGAAACCCGAATATACAGGTCCAATTGGCGGTAATTTAGTTGAACCAGCAGTTCATGAAAAACCAGCATACACTGAACCTGTAGGTACTGTTCCAGACGAGGCTCCTAAAGCAGAGAAGCTTGACTATACGCAACCAATAGGTACAAACCTTGTAGAACCAGAAGTTCAACCAGCGTTGCCGGAATATACGTCAAAAGTTGCTCCAACTTTGACTTTAGATAAGGTTACAGAAGATGCGATGGATCGTTCAGCTAAATTGGATTACACTCTTGAAAATACAGGTAATGCTGAAATCAAGAGCATTATAGCTGAGATTAAAGATGGGGACACTGTTGTTAAGCGAGTTGATTTATCTAAAGAAAAATTGACAGACGCTATTCAAGGTTTGGATTTATTCAAAGATTATAAAATTGCAACAACAATGACTTACAACCGTGGTGAAGGTGATGAAACATCTAAGTTAGATGAAAAACCTTTACGTTTAGAGTTGAAAAAAGTTGAAATTAAAAATATCGCATCTACTAATTTAGTGAAGGTGAATGATGATGGTACTGAAACACCTAGTGATTTCATGAGCGAAAAACCTTCTGATGAAGATGTGAAGAAAATGTACTTAAAAATCACTAGTCGTGATAATAAAGTAACACGTTTAGCAGTTGATACAATCGAAGAGATTAATCAGGCTGGCCAAGTTCTCTACAAAGTAACCGCAAGAGCTGTTGACCTTATTCAGCATACTGACCCAAGCAAGATACGTAATGAGTACGTTTATTACATGGAAAAACCACGACCAAAGGTTGGAAATGTATATTACAACTTCAAAGAACTCATTGAAGATATGCAGAAAAAACCTGATGGTGAGTTTAAATTGGGTGCTGACCTTAATGCTACAAATGTATCAGCATTTGGTAAATCATATGTTACAAAAGATTTCAAAGGTAAGCTCTTGAGTGATGGTGATAATCATTATACCATTCATAACTTGTCACGTCCGTTATTTGGCAATGTTATCGGTGGTACAGTAACCAAAGTAAATCTTGGGAATGTAAATATCAATATGCCTTGGGCAGATCGCATTGCACCGATTGCCGACACTATTAAAGGTGGCGCTAAAGTTGAAGATGTCAAAGTGGCTGGTAACGTATTAGGTAAAAACTGGGTATCTGGATTTATAGATAAAATAGATAGTGGCGGTACATTGAGAAATGTAGCTTTTATTGGGAATGTGACCTCTATTGGTACAGGTAGTTCGTTCTTGACTGGTATTGTTGGTGAAAACTGGAAGGGGCTGGTAGAACAGGCTTATGTAGATGCCAATATTCGAGGTAAGAAAGCAAAAGCTGCTGGTATAGCCTACTGGTCGCAAAATAGTGGTAATAACCATACTGTAGGTAGAGAGGGAGCTATTAAAAAATCTGTTGTTAAAGGTACAATAGATGTGGAGGAACCAATTGAAGTTGGTGGTGCTGTTGGAAGTCTTAATATGCATGGTTCGATTGAAGATTCTGTTTCAATGATGAAAGTTGAAAATGGTGAGATATTTTATGGTTCACATGATATCAGTGACGATCCTTATTGGACTGGTAACAATGTCAATAGAAACTATGTTGTAAAAGATGTAAGTAAAGGTACTTCATCATACAAACATTCTAAAGAATTGGGGCGTATTAAGCCTATAACACAAGAGGAAGCTGATAAGAAAATTAAAGAATTGTCTATCACAGCAGATAAATATGCAATTACAGAGCCAATTGTAAATAAACTCAACGCTCTCACAACACGTGATAATGAGTATAATAAAACTCAAGATTATGACTCAACGCGTGAGCAGGCATACCGTAACATCGAAAAACTTCAACCATTCTACAACAAGGAATGGATTGTTAACCAAGGTAACAAACTTTTAGAAGGTTCAAACTTGTTGACAAAAGAAGTATTATCTGTTACAGGTATAAAGAACGGTCGATTCGTAACTGATTTGTCAGATATTGATAAAATTATGATTCACTATGCGGATGGCACCAAAGAAGAAATGAACGTGACATCAGTTGCTGATTCTAAGGTGAAACAAGTTCGTGAGTATAGTATTGATGGTTTAGATGATGTTGTTTACACACCAAATATGGTTGTTAAAAATCGTGATAAATTGATTGCTGATGTTAAAGCTCAATTATCAAGTGTAAAATTGATTTCACAGGAAGTCCGTGCTTTGATGGATAAACGAGATACATCTAGAGATCCTAATGCTAATTCGGATGAACGTAAGAATGGTTATATTAAAGATCTATTCCTTGAAGAAAGTTTTGCTGAAGTTAAAGCAAATCTTGGCACATTGGTAAAACACATACTTGAAAATGAAGATCATCAACTAAACGATAACGAATTAGCTGAACGTGCTTCACTGAAGAAAGTTGAAGACAACAAAGCTAAAATCATGATGGGACTAGCTTACTTAAATCAATACTATGGTTTTAAATATGGTGAGTTATCAATTAAAGATATTATGATGTTTAAACCTGATTTTTACGGTAAGAATGTTAATGTGTTAGACTTCTTGATTAAAGTTGGTTCGAAAGAAAATAACATTAAAGGTGATAGAACTTTAGAAGCTTATCGTGAAACTATAGGTGGAACAATTGGAATAAATGAATTAAATGGATTCTTACATTACAATATGAAGCTATTCACTAACCATACAGATATAAATGACTGGTTTAAGAAAGCTATTGAAAAGAACGCGTATGTAGTTGAACAACCATCAACGAACCCTGCATTTGCCAACAAAAAATATCGTCTATACGAAGGAATTAATAATGGGCAGCATGGGCGCATGATTTTACCTCTTCTTAACTTGAAAAATGCACATTTATTTATGATTTCAACATACAACACTATTTCATTTAGTTCGTTTGAAAAGTATGGTAAAGATACAGCAGAAAAACGTGAAGCGTTCAAGAGTGAAATCAATAAACGTGCTAAAGAGCAAGTTAATTACTTAGATTTTTGGTCACGTCTTGCTACTGATAATGTCCGCGATAAACTTCTTAAGAGTCAAAATGGAGTTCCAACTCCTGTATGGGATAATCATAACGCTCCAGATGGTTGGCCTGATAGATTCGGACATAGAAATGGAAAACCAGACTATACTCCAGTCAGGGAATTCTTTGGTCGTATTGGGAAGTATCATCCTTACCAATATGGATACGGAGCATATGCATATATTTTTGCAGCACCGCAACCGATGGATGCAGTTTATTTCGTTATGACAGATTTAATTAGTGATTTTGGAACATCCGCATTTACACATGAAACTACTCACGTTAATGATCGTATGGTTTACTATGGTGGATATTGGCATCGTCAAGGTACGGATTTAGAAGCTTTTGCTCAAGGAATGTTACAAACTCCTGATAAGTCAACAACAAATGGTGAGTATGGTGCGTTAGGTCTTAACATGGCCTATCATCGTCCAAATGATGGAAACCAGTGGTATAATCCAGACCCTGACAAACTTCAAACACGTGACCAAATCGACCACTACATGAAGAACTACAATGAAGCTATGATGATGCTTGATTATGCTGAAGCTGAGGCTGTTCTTCCTAAGGTTAAAGGTGACAATAGTAAATGGTTCAAGAAAATTGACCGTGAAATACGTCGACCAATGGATAGAAATAAACTAAGTGGTCCTCACCAATGGGACAAAGTGCGTGACTTGACAGACGCTGAGAAAACAACTAAACTGGAAACCATCGATGACTTGGTAAATAATAACTTTATGACCATTCACGGAAATCCAGGTAACGGACGTTATAGACCAGAGGATTTTACACCAAATTCAGCTTACGTAAATGTCAATATGATGGCAGGAATTTACGGTGGGAATACGAGTGATGGTGCACCTGGTTCATTATCGTTTAAGCACAATGCTTTCCGTATGTGGGGATATTATGGTTATGAAAATGGCTTTATCAGTTATGTATCAAATAAATACAAATCAGAAGCAGATAAAAACAATCACGGTTTACTAAGCGATAAGCTAATAATTAATAAAGTATCGAAAGGAAACTTTAATACTCTTGAGGAATGGAAGAGACATTGGTACGAGGAGGTTCTTGCTAAAGCTAAGAAAGGCTTTGAAGGTATCGATATTGATGGCGTCCATATCAGTAACTATGATGAGTTAAGGCCTTTATTTGCTAGAGCTGTTCAAAAAGATCTTGATGGTATGTCAGATCCGAAAATTAAAGATCATTTCAAAAATACAGTGGACTTGAAATCTAAAGTATTCAAAGCCCTTCTTAAAAACACAGACGGTTTCTTTAATAAACTGTTTAAAGAAGACATTTAAACGTTTAAAATATAAAGAGGACAGTTTTTTGCTCTCTCTGAAAAATCATCATTTGATGGCTTTCAAAAAGCACCTCAAAAAGGAGTCTGGGACAAAAGTCTAACCTTAAATATAAAAAGCGAACAAAACGAGTTATCTGACACTCAGAATTCTGTCTTGTTCGCTTTTTTTTGTATAATCTATCGATTTTTTAAATTTATAATAAAAAATTCCTAAAATCAAAATCTTTTTGTCCCAGACTCTTTTTTTGAGGCTCTTTTGTCTTATTCCTGTTTCCATTGACTATATTATGCTACACGAAAAATCCACTCAGTTGTCTGAGTGGATTAGGTGTATTTAGACTCTTAATCTTTATTTTCGTATGGTAAGATCAAGTTCAAGATGATTCCTGTCATGGCTGATAGGGCAGTACCTGAAAGTGTAACTGGACCAAGTTTAAGGATAGCTCCCCCAAGTCCAAGGACCAACATAGCACTTGCGATGATTAGGTTACGCATTTGAGCGAAATCAACACGTTCTTTAATCAAGACTTTCAAACCGTTGCTGGCGATAACCCCATAGAGAAGGATTGACATACCACCAAGTACAGCATTTGGAATGGTTGAAATCAAGGCAGTGAATTTACCAAGGAAGCTAAGGGCGATCGCGATGAAGGCAGCATTACGGATAACTGAGACAGAAGCGATACGAGTCATACCGATAACCCCTGTATTTTCTCCGTAAGTTGTATTAGCTGGTCCACCAAGGAAGGCAGAAACTGAAGTTGCGATACCGTCACCAAGAAGAGTACGGTGAAGACCTGGTTCTTTCAAGAATTGACGGCCACAGATTTGACCCAAAACAGTATGGTCTCCGATATGTTCAGAAATTGTTACGATAGCGATTGGCAAGATGGCGATGGTTTCTGGACCAAAGTAAAGATTGTATTCTTTAAAGGCACCACCAGTGCTAAATGGCAAGTAGAAACCAGGAATTTCAAACCAGTTAGCTTTCAGAACTGGTGTAAAGTCAACCAAGCCAAGAGTTAGTGCGAAGAGGTAACCACCGATAATGGCAAAGAGGAATGGAATGATTCGTAGGAATCCTTTTCCTTTTGTATTGATAAAGGCAGCAATCAAGAAAGTAACAACTGCTACAAGAGCATTTTTCCAGTTTCCATCAGCTACAAGACCAGCGTTGGTAACAGCTGAACCTGCAAGACCAAGACCGATAACGATGATCATAGGTCCGATGATGATTGGTGGCAAGAGTTTATCAATCCATTTTGTACCTGCAAAACGAACACCAGCAGCAACAAGGACATAGACCAAACCAGTCAAGATAACCCCTGTTTGGGCAGCAGATACATCACCACCCATTTCTTTCATAGCAAGTGACATTGCTGTGATAAAGGCAAATGAAGAACCTAGATAAACTGGAACTTTAAAACCAGTTGAAATCATGTAGATGAGTGTCCCAACACCTGAAGCAAAAAGGGCAACAGATACAGGCATTCCCAAAATCAATGGTACCAAGATGGTCGCACCAAACATAGCGAAAACGTGTTGGAAACTAAGGAGAATTCCTTTGCCAGCCGAAGGACGTTGGTCAACGTCTAGTAACAAATCAACAGTTGATTCTTGTTTCATATAAACCTCACTTTTGGGCATCAAAAAAGAGCCCATTATTTTACAGCAATAGGCCCTCAGAGTAAGACTTCTTTAAAATCTAGACTTTAAAGAGTTTCAAATATTTCTGCGTCTTCGTCACCTCACGGGATGACATTAAAAACCTTTGCTTGTGATAGTATAGCAAAAATTACAAACTTTGTAAATATTTTTTTACTTAAAAATTTAAAGCGGGCGTTTATTGGGCATGCCAGCCTTTCTTGGGTATTTGTTAGGCGTTTCCTTTTTCTTTTCTACCACTGTGATATAACGCGGATCTCCATTTGGTAGGGCGTAGCTGAGATTGTCTTCGACCTTACTAAAAAGGAGGTTGAGGGCATTCTTAGCTTCTAATAATTCCTCAGGCGCATTGCTGGCCTTGAGTGCCAATAGTTTTCCGCCAACTTTAAGGTAAGGGATAGTCAATTCAGACAAGACCTGCATACGGGCAACCGCACGAGCTGTTACAAAATCATATTGAGCACGGAAGTTCTTGTCTTGGGCAAAATCTTCTGCACGACCGTGGTAAAAATGAACACCGTCCAAATCCAGTTCCTGAGCCAAGAGTTGGAGGAAGTTGATGCGCTTATTGAGTGAATCAATGATGGTCACATCTAACTGAGGATAGAGGATTTTCATTGGTAGACTAGGAAATCCTGCCCCAGCCCCGATATCAAGAAGTTTGATATTTTCATTGGGAATCAAACCTTGCAGAATGGGTGCAATCGAATCGTAAAAATGTTTGAGATAAACTTCATCCTTGTCCGTAATGGCTGTTAAATTAATCTTTTCATTCCATTCGACCAAGAGTTCAAAATAACGTTCAAATTGTTTTTTTTGCTGGTCCGAAAGTGGAAGATTCTGCTCGGCAAGCAAGTTGTAAAATGTTTCTGGTTTCATAGTTGTTTCCTTCTTTAGTATCATCTTATTTTACCACAATCATAAAAAATTTGATATACTGGTACTAATCTAAAAGTAGAAAGGACTTATATAATGACTTGGATTATTCTTGGAGTTATCGCTCTTATTGTTATTTTTGTGATTGTTAGCTATAACGGTTTGGTTAAGAATCGTATGCAAACAAAGGAGGCTTGGAGCCAGATTGATGTTCAGTTGAAACGTCGAAATGACCTCTTGCCAAACTTGATTGAGACTGTAAAAGGTTATGCTAAATACGAAGGTTCTACCCTTGAAAAGGTGGCAGAGCTACGTAACCAAGTGGCGGCAGCGACTTCACCAGCAGAAGCTATGAAAGCTAGTGATGCCCTTACTCGTCAGGTTTCAGGTATTTTTGCAGTTGCAGAAAGCTATCCAGATTTGAAAGCTAGTGCCAACTTTGTTAAATTGCAAGAGGAGTTGACAAACACAGAAAATAAAATTTCATACTCTCGTCAACTCTATAACAGTGTTGTCAGCAACTACAATGTAAAATTAGAAACTTTCCCAAGCAATATTATCGCTGGAATGTTTGGATTTAAAGCAGCAGATTTCCTTCAAACACCAGAAGAGGAAAAGGTAGTTCCTAAAGTTGATTTTAGCGGTTTAGGTGACTAAGATGTTGTTTGATCAAATTGCAAGCAATAAACGAAAAACGTGGATTTTGTTGCTGGTATTTTTCCTACTCTTAGCTCTGGTTGGCTATGCGGTTGGTTATCTCTTTATGCGGTCTGGGCTTGGTGGTTTGGTTATCGCACTGATTATCGGCTTTATCTATGCCTTGTCCATGATTTTTCAATCGACAGAGGTTGTCATGTCCATGAATGGAGCGCGTGAGGTGGATGAGCAAACGGCACCAGACCTCTACCATGTAGTGGAAGATATGGCTATGGTGGCTCAGATTCCTATGCCTCGTGTTTTCATCATTGATGATCCAGCCTTAAATGCCTTTGCGACAGGTTCTAACCCTCAAAACGCAGCGGTTGCTGCGACGTCAGGTCTCCTTGCTATCATGAATCGTGAAGAACTAGAAGCTGTTATGGGACATGAAGTCAGTCATATTCGTAATTACGATATCCGTATTTCGACTATTGCCGTTGCTCTTGCCAGTGCTATTACCGTGCTTTCTAGTATGGCTGGTCGTATGATGTGGTGGGGTGGAGCAGGTCGCAGACGAAGTGATGATGACCGAGATGGAAATGGCTTAGAAATCATTATGCTCGTAGTTTCTCTACTAGCTATTGTGCTGGCACCTCTTGCTGCCACCTTGGTACAACTAGCTATTTCTCGTCAGAGGGAATTCCTAGCTGATGCTTCCAGTGTCGAGTTGACTCGTAATCCTCAAGGGATGATTAAAGCTCTACGCAAGTTAGACAACAGTAAACCGATGAGTCGTCCTGTCGATGATGCCAGCAGTGCACTTTATATCAATGATCCCAAGAAAGGCGGAGGGTTCCAAAAACTCTTTTATACCCACCCACCTATCTCAGAACGGATTGAACGTTTAAAACATATGTAAAAATTTACCTATACAATCCTAAAAAATGAGCATTCTCGTAGTTGGAGATGCTCATTTTCTTATATAATTGAACTCAGAAAACAATTTGTTATGGTCTAACTTAGACTTGCTGTAAGAAAGTTCGTTAAAAACACATGATGTAGCGAAGAAGGATCTAGACTCTATGCCAAATAGAAGATGGCGACTGATCTCATTTTTAGTAGATTAGAGAATATTTTGAGCATGCTAAGAGTTGTGTGTTAGAGACAAGTAGGCCGTCATAGTTGAGCTAGGATTCATTTTCATGAGCATGGATTTTACAAAATTGTTCAAGAATTCAATTTGCAAATCACCTATTCAAAAACCACACAGTGTTTTCAGCTTGATTGTGAGCAAAGCTGAAAACACTATGCGGTTTTATTTAGAAGCTAGTTTTGTCTAGCCTCTTTTATAGGCGATTTCGGAAAACTTCGTACATGAGAATGGCTGCAGCAACACTGGCATTGAGGCTTTGAACATGTCCATTCATAGGAATGGTAACCATTTCATCAACCTGTTTTTTGATGTTACTAGAGATACCTTTTCCTTCATTTCCGATGATGAGGGCGATTTTCCCTTTTGTATTCCACTTGTGGCACGGAGTACCGTTCATATCTGTTCCAAAGGTCCAGAAGCCTTCATCCTTGAGTTTGTCTAGAGTTTGACTGAGGTTGGTTACTCGGGCAATCGGAACGTGTTCAATAGCACCTGTGGCCGTTTTGGCAACGACAGGAGTAACACCGACAGCACGGTGCTTGGGAATGATGACACCTGAAACATTGGTCGCATCGGCTGTTCTCAGTATGGAGCCTAGGTTATGAGGATCAGTTAAGCCATCCAGAATCAATAGAAGTGGATTTTCTTCTTGGCGTGTTTTTGCTAGGATGTGTTCTAATTCGCTATAGGCAAATTCGGACACTCGTAGAACAAAACCTTGGTGAACAGCACCTTCAGTCATCTCAGAGAGGGATTTTTTTGAAGTCCAAGAAATGGACACCTTCTTTTCTGTAGCCAGTTCCTTGACTTTCTCAACATTCTTACCTCGGAGATCTTCTTGGAGGTAGAGTTTGTTTCCAGTATTTGCAAGTAGGGCTTCGGTAACGGCGTGAACGCCATAGACAATATCATTTGTTTTCATGCCTCTATTATAACACAAAACCCCGTCTTGCAACGGGATTTTCTTTATTCTAGAATCAGTAAACCATCTTTAACTGCAAATGGGTCTTTTTCATTGATACGATCGTAAAACATGATACCGTTGATGTGGTCAATTTCATGTTGAACAACGATGGAGTTGTAGCCTTTGAGTTTGATACGGTGTTTCTCGCCATCCTTGTCAAAGTAGTCAACAGTAACCCGGGCATGGCGAACTACATAGCCAGGCACGTTGCGGTCAACAGACAGGCAACCTTCTCCTTCGCCAAGAGCAGCGTCTTGAACGGAGTGAGAGACGATTTTTGGATTGTACATAATGGCTTGTAAGTCGTAGGCTTCCTGTGGAGTTTCGCCTTCTTCGACAATATTAGGTACCAAAACAGCGATAATACGTTTTGAGATATCTAATTGAGGAGCAGCCAGTCCAACACCACCGCGGAGGCCCATTTTTTCAGCCATGACAGGATCTTGGGAATGTTTAAGGAATTGCATCATTTTTTCGCCAAGGATAATTTCCTGGTCAGATAGGGGGAAAGTGACTTCCTCAGCAACCGCGCGTAGAGTAGGATTCCCCTCGCGGATAATATCGTTCATATCGATTAAGTGAGCAGCTTTTGTAATACGTTCTATTGCAGACATTTTCTCTCCTTTCATTACCTCTACATGATATCACAAAATGATAAGGATTGAAAGTATTACGGCATTGAGCTTTTTTAGAAATTTACTAGCAAGTTCAATTCAATTGTGAAAGAAATACTTATCTGTGTTATAATAAAAAGAAAAGGCTTGCATTAGAAAGTAGGGAGGATGAAGATGCAAAGAAGACAAGATAGACATAAACGTGGACCAGTTTTTCGTTTTGTGAAAGGTTTAGTCAACTTTTTTAGACGTTATCGTAAGTGGAGCAACAAGGGATTTGTGGCGGTACTCTTGCTAGCAGTTGCTTTATCAATGGGATTGGTCTTATTGTTTGAAAGCTTTCAAGGAATCCCCTTGACCAGTCAAAAAAAGGATGTCATTTCTCAAGAAGCAAATAAGACCAATCAAAATGCTAAAAATCAGGAAGAGGAAAAAACTGCTAGAATTATGGCTCATGGTGATTTGCTTTATCATGATATTCTTTACTTTTCAGCAAAAAAGGATGATGGAACGTATGATTTTCATGAGAATTTTGAATACGTGACACCTTGGCTTAAGCAAGCAGACTTAGCTATTGGTGATTTTGAAGGAACCATCAATAAGGATCATTATTTAGCAGGTTATCCTCTCTTTAATGCTCCTGCTGAAGTTATGGATGCCATTAAGGATGCAGGTTATCATGTGCTGGATTTAGCTCATAATCATATTTTGGATTCGCAAATTGAGGGAGTTATTTCAACGGCCGATATTATTGAGAAAGCTGGAATCACTCCAATCGGAGTTTATACGCACGAGCCACGTGATCAGGCTCCGCTGGTCATTAAGGAAGTGAATGGTATCAAGGTTGCACTGTTAGCCTATTCCTATGGTTTCAATGGCATTGAGCAGTATATTTCTCAGGAAGACTATAATCGTTATCTTTCAGATTTAAACGAAGATAAGATGAAGGCTGAAATTGAACGGGCAGAGAAGGAAGCAGATATCACCATTATCATGCCTCAGATGGGTGTTGAGTATCGCTTGGAACCAACTGAAGAACAAAAGGCTCTTTATCACAAGATGATTGATTGGGGAGCTGATATTATCTTTGGAGGGCATCCTCACGTTGTTGAACCATCTGAAACGGTTGAAAAAGATGGAGAAAAGAAACTCATTATCTATTCAATGGGGAACTTCATTTCCAATCAACGGATTGAATCTATGGGAGATGAAGAAAATGCTAAGTGGACTGAACGTGGCGTTCTCATGGATGTGACCATTAAGAAGAAGGATGGAAAAACAACTATCGGAACAGCTAAAGCTCATCCTACTTGGGTCAATCGAACACCAAAGGGAACTTTTTCACCAGAAGGATATCCCCTATATCATTATCAAACCTATATCTTAGAAGATTTTATCGAGGGTGGTAGTCATCGTGACCAGTTAGACGAAGCGACTAAGGAACGAATTGATACAGCCTACAAAGAAATGAACGAACATGTGGGATTGAAGTGGGATTAGCTTGAATCCAGAGGAAAGTAAATGATGATTAAAGTAATTGCGACAGATATGGATGGGACCTTGCTGGATGCTAGAGGCCAGCTGGATCTCCCACGATTGGAAAAGATTTTAGATCAGTTGGATCAAAAGGGTATTCGTTTTGTCATCGCGACGGGCAATGAAATTCACCGCATGAGGCAACTACTGGAGCACTTGGTGTATCGAGTGGTTCTGGTGGTTGCCAACGGTGCTCGTATTTTTGAAAACAATGAACTGATTCAGGCTCAGACTTGGGATGATGCCATTGTTGATAAGGCTTTGGCTCATTTCAAGGGTCGAGAGTGTCAGAACCAGTTTGTTGTAACGGGGATGAAGGGTGGTTTCGTCAAGGAAGGTACCATTTTTACAGACCTTGAAAGTTTTATGACTCCAGAAATGATTGAAAAATTCTATCAACGGATGCAGTTTGTGGACGAATTAACCTCTGACCTCTTTGGTGGTGTGCTCAAGATGAGTATGGTTGTTGGTGAGGAACGTTTGAGTTCGGTCTTGGAAGAAATCAATGACCTCTTTGATGGCCGTGTTCGGGCTGTATCGAGTGGCTATGGTTGCATTGATATCCTCCAAGCTGGAATTCATAAAGCATGGGGCTTGGAAGAATTACTCAAGCGTTGGGACTTGAAAGCCCAACAAATCATGGCTTTTGGTGATAGTGAAAATGATGTTGAAATGCTTGAAATGGCTGGAATTGCCTATGCGATGGAAAATGCTGATGACAAAGCCAAAGCTGTGGCGACTGCTCTAGCGCCAGCCAACAGCCAAGGAGGAGTTTATCAAGTCTTGGAAAACTGGTTAGAAAAAGGAGAATGAAGTGGCAGTACAGTTATTAGAAAATTGGTTACTAAAGGAACAAGAAAAAATCCAAACCAAGTATCGTCACCTAAATCAGGTTTCTGTTGTAGAGCCAGACATTCTTTTTATTGGGGATTCCATTGTCGAGTATTATCCTCTGCAGGAACTATTTGGGACTGCAAAGACGATTGTCAATCGAGGTATTCGAGGTTATCAGACAGAGCTGTTACTTGAGAACCTCGATGCGCATCTGTACGGTGGAGCAGTAGATAAAATTGTCCTTCTGATTGGGACGAACGATATTGGAAAAGATATGCCTTTGAATGAGGCTCTCAATAATCTCGAAGTGTTCATTCAATCCATTGCTCGCGATTATCCATTGACAGAGATTAAATTGCTTTCCATTTTGCCAGTTAATGAAGGAGAGGAGTACAAGCAGACAGTCTATATCCGCTCGAATGAAAAAATTCAGAACTGGAATCACGCCTATCAAGAGCTTGCTTCTGCCTACATGCAGGTAGAATTTGTGCCAGTTTTTGATAGTTTGACAGACCAGGCAGGCCAACTCAAAAAAGAATTTACAACTGATGGGCTGCACCTCAGTGTTGCTGGTTATCAGGTTTTGACTAAAGCTTTGAAAGACTATCTTTTTTAGTTAATTGATTTTCTTTTTGCATTTTTGAGTTAGATAAGGTATAATGATTTTATTGTCTTTTGGGGTCGTTACGGATTCGACAGGCATTATGAGGCATATTTTGCGACTCGTGTGGCGACGTAAACGCTCAGTTAAATATAACTGCAAAAAATAACACTTCTTACGCTCTAGCTGCCTAAAAACCAGCAGGCGTGACCCGATTTGGATTGCTCGTGTTCAATGACAGGTCTTATTATTAGCGAGATACGATTGAGTCTTGTCTAGCGGCTTGATAAGAGATTGATAGACTCGCAGTTTCTAGGCTTGAGTTATGTGTCGAGGGACTGTTAAACTAATACATAACCTATGGTTGTAGACAAATATGTTGGCAGGTGTTTGGACGTGGGTTCGACTCCCACCGGCTCCATTATTCCTTTGCATTCCTTGGTAAAACGTTGTTAAATCAACGTTTTTTGTTTTTGTCTTTGGTATTCCTTGGTATTCTTTTGTAAAAAAGGGAGTCACAAACAGACCCTAAAGCAGACCCTGTTTTTAAAAAAGGGATACAAAAAAGGATACAACATTTTTGTGGTATCCTAAAAGTCTATATACTTCACAAAGCGTTCTTCGGCTCCATTATGCGTTTTTGTGATTTTAAAACTTGTTAGCTGATTTTTTACAATCCTGCAAATTCTTTGATTTCTTGTGCTGACATTGAAGAGTCGCAACGGACATTGATTTGTCCATCTGCAATGTGAACGAAGCCTGGTACAGTTGGAATACCATAGCGTGAGCGGAATTCTTGCAACTCATTGAGTTGGCTTGGTTCTTCACTGTTGATGAAGTAGATGTGGGCTTTGGTTTCAGCTACGACACCTGCTAAAGTACCTGCAAATTTACGGCAGTAAGGGCAAGTTTTACGACCGATAAAGAAAGTGGCAGTTTCTTTTTTATCAAGAGCTTCTTGCGCACGCGCTACTGTAGTGACTTCAAGGTCTTTGATATTATCTAAAAATTGTTCCATGAGATTACCTCGCTTTCATTGATAAGTCTAGTATGCCATAAAGTTTCTAAAATTGCTTAGATTTGATACGAAAAAAAGATGAGATTGGTTGGTCTCATCTTTTCTAGTGTTTTATTTTACAAATGCATTGATTTCTGCTTCGATATTAGCAATCTTAGCTTGTGATTCTTCGTTGGTTTCACCTACAACTGCAATGTAGAACTTGATTTTTGGTTCTGTACCTGAAGGGCGAACGGCAATCCATGAACCGTCAGCAAGTGTGTATTTCAAGACATCACTTGGAGGAGTTGTTAAGTTTGTAACTGTACCGTCAGCAGCAGTAGCAGTTTGAGCCTTGAAGTCTTCTACGACAGTGATAGCTGTTGCATTCCATTCTTTTGGAGCATTGTTACGGAATTTAGCCATAATCGCTTTGATTTGTTCAGCACCATCGACACCAGAAAGAGTAACAGAGATAGTCTTTTCAGCGTAGTAGCCGTACTCTTTGTAGATTTCTTCGATACCGTCAGCAAGTGTCAAACCACGTGAACGGTAGTAGGCAGCAAGTTCAGCAACGACAAGAACGGCTTGGATAGCGTCTTTATCACGTACGAATGGTTTAATCAAGTAACCGAAGCTTTCTTCAAATCCCATCATGTAAGTGTGATTGTGTTTTTCTTCGAATTCTTGGATTTTTTCAGCGATAAATTTGAAACCTGTCAAAACATTGAACATAGTTGCGCCGTAGCTTTCAGCAATCTTCGTTACCAAGTCAGTTGAAACGATTGATTTGCAGAGAGCGGCATTTTCAGGAAGAGTTCCAGCATTTTTATGAGCTTCCAAGATGTATTTGGCCATGATGGCACCGATTTGGTTACCTGATAGGTTGAGGTAGCTACCATCTTTTTGAAGAACTTCAACACCAACACGGTCAGCATCAGGGTCAGTTGCGACAAGAACATCTGCACCAACTTGACGACCAAGTTCTTCAGCAAGAGCAAAGGCTGCTTGGCTTTCTGGGTTTGGAGATTTTACAGTTGAGAAGTCTGGGTCAGCAGTTGCTTGCGCTTCAACAACTTGAACAGAGTCAAATCCTGCTTGGGCAAGAGCACGACGAGCCAACATTTCACCAGTACCATGAAGTGGTGTGTAGACAATCTTCATGTCTTTACCGAATTCTTCAATCAAGGCTGGGTTGATGTTTACGTCCTTAACCTCTTTAAGGTATTCTACGTCAACAGCTTCGCCGATAACTTCAATCAAGCCAGAAGCTTTTTCAGCTTCCACATCAGCAACTTCAACTGCAAATGGGTTTTCGATTGCACGGATATAAGTAGTCAAAGCGTCTGCATCGTGTGGAGGCATTTGTCCACCGTCTTCACCGTAAACCTTGTATCCGTTAAATGGTGCAGGGTTGTGGCTGGCTGTGACCATGATACCTGCGAAACAGTTGAGGTGACGAACTGCAAATGATAGTTCTGGAGTTGGACGAAGGCTTTCAAATACGTAAGATTTGATGCCGTGTTTGGCAAGAACTGCCGCAGATTCAAAGGCAAACTCTGGTGAGAAGTGACGGCTATCGTAGGCGATTGCGACACCACGTTCTTTTTCGTTTCCACCTTTTGACTCAATCAAACGAGCCAATCCTTCAGTAGCTTGACGAACAACATAGATGTTGATGCGGTTTGTACCAGCACCAATCAAGCCACGCATACCTGCAGTACCGAATTCAAGATTTGTATAGAAGGCATCTTCCTTAGTTTTTTCATCCATATTTTCCAAATCTTGACGAAGGTAGTCAGGAAGCTCCGCAAAATCAACCCATTTCTGGTAATTTTCTTGGTAAGACATTAAAATTCTCCTTTTTGTAAATTGTTTTAACCGTTCACATTATAGCACTTTTTAGCGTTTTAGTAAAACGGTAGCATAATTTTCAGAAAAGTAGTGACATATGTATGTTTATCAAGTCTTGAATGCCTTAGGGAAACATGCTATACTACTTGTATGATTATTTTACAAGCTAATAAAATTGAACGTTCTTTTGCAGGAGAGGTTCTTTTTGATAATATCAACCTGCAGGTTGATGAACGAGACAGGATTGCCCTTGTTGGGAAAAATGGTGCAGGTAAGTCTACTCTTTTGAAGATTTTGGTTGGAGAAGAGGAGCCAACTAGTGGAGAAATCAATAAGAAAAAAGATATTTCTCTGTCTTACCTAGCCCAAGATAGCCGTTTTGAGTCCGAAAATACCATCTACGATGAGATGCTTCATGTCTTTGATGACTTGCGTCGGACTGAGAAACAACTGCGCCAGATGGAGTTGGAGATGGGTGAAAAGTCTGGTGAGGACTTGAATAAGCTGATGTCAGATTACGACCGCTTATCTGAGAATTTTCGCCAAGCAGGTGGCTTTACCTACGAAGCTGATATTCGAGCGATTTTGAATGGATTCAAGTTTGACGAGTCTATGTGGCAGATGAAAATTGCTGAGCTTTCTGGTGGTCAAAATACCCGTCTGGCGCTGGCCAAAATGCTTCTTGAAAAGCCTAATCTCTTGGTCTTGGACGAGCCAACCAACCACTTGGATATCGAAACTATCGCCTGGCTAGAGAATTACTTGGTAAATTATAGCGGTGCCCTCATTATTGTCAGTCATGACCGCTATTTCTTGGACAAGGTTGCGACAATTACGCTGGATTTGACTAAGCATTCCTTGGATCGTTATGTGGGCAATTACTCTCGTTTTGTCGAGTTGAAGGAGCAAAAGCTAGCTACTGAAGCAAAAAACTATGAAAAGCAACAGAAGGAGATTGCTGCTCTGGAAGACTTTGTCAATCGTAATCTAGTCCGAGCTTCAACGACCAAACGTGCCCAATCTCGCCGAAAACAACTGGAAAAAATGGAACGTTTGGACAAGCCTGAAGCTGGTAAGAAATCAGCCAACATGACCTTCCAGTCTGACAAAACGTCGGGCAATGTTGTATTGACTGTTGAAAATGCAGCTGTTGGCTATGACGGGGAAGTCTTGTCACAACCGATTAACCTAGACCTTCGTAAAATGAATGCTGTTGCTATCGTCGGTCCAAATGGTATCGGCAAGTCAACCTTTATCAAGTCTATTGTGGACCAGATTCCTTTTATCAAGGGGGAAAAGCGCTTTGGCGCTAATGTTGAGGTGGGTTACTATGATCAGAATCAAAGCAAGCTGACACCAAGTAATACTGTACTGGATGAACTCTGGAATGATTTTAAACTGACACCGGAAGTTGAAATCCGTAATCGTCTCGGTGCCTTCCTTTTCTCAGGAGATGATGTCAAAAAATCAGTTGGCATGCTGTCTGGTGGCGAGAAAGCTCGTTTGCTTTTAGCTAAATTATCTATGGAAAACAACAACTTCTTGATTCTGGATGAGCCAACCAACCACTTGGATATTGATAGCAAGGAAGTGCTAGAAAATGCCTTGATTGACTTTGATGGAACCTTGCTTTTTGTCAGCCACGACCGTTACTTTATCAATCGTGTAGCAACTCATGTTTTGGAATTGTCTGAGAATGGCTCGACTCTCTACCTTGGAGACTACGACTACTATGTTGAGAAGAAAGCAGAAGTAGAAATGAGTCTGGCAGAGGAGGTTTCAACAAGTAATCAAGCAAAAGAAGCAAGTCCTGTGAATGACTATCAAGCTCAAAAAGAAAGTCAAAAAGAAGTTCGCAAACTCATGCGACAAATTGAAAATCTAGAAGCTGAAATCGAAGAGCTAGAAAGTCAAAGTCAAGCCATTTCTGAAAAAATGTTGGAAACAAACGATGCCGGCGAACTCATGGAATTGCAGGCTGAGCTGGACAAAATCAGCCATCGTCAGGAAGAAGCCATGCTTGAGTGGGAAGAATTATCAGAGCAGGTGTAAAGATGGAACATCTTGGAAAAGTATTTCGTGAATTTCGTACAAGTGGAAATTATTCTTTAAAGGAGGCGGCAGGGGAGTCCTGTTCAACCTCTCAGTTATCTCGCTTTGAGCTTGGGGAGTCTGACCTAGCAGTCTCGCGTTTCTTTGAGATTTTGGATAACATTCATGTAACAATCGAAAATTTCATGGACAAGGCAAGAAATTTTCACAATCATGAACATGTTGCCATGATGGGACAAATTATTCCGCTTTACTACTCAAATGATATTGCAGGTTTTCAAAAGCTTCAAAGAGAACAACTTGAAAAGGCTAAGAGTTCGACGAATCCCCTTTATTTTGAGCTGAACTGGATTTTGCTACAAGGTCTGATTTGTCAAAGAGATTCGAGTTATGATATGAAGCAAGATGATTTGGATAAGGTAGCAGATTATCTCTTCAAAACAGAAGAATGGACCATGTATGAGTTGATTCTTTTCGGGAACCTCTATAGTTTCTACGATGTGGACTATGTCACTCGGATTGGTAGAGAAGTTATGGAGAGGGAGGAATTTTACCAAGAGATTGGTCGCCATAAGAGATTAGTGTTGATTTTAGCCCTCAATTGTTATCAGCATTGTTTAGAGCATTCTTCTTTTGATAATGCTAGCTATTTTGAGGCTTATACAGAGAAGATTATTGGTAAAAACATTAGTCTGTATGAACGAAATATTTTACATTACTTAAAAGGTTTTGCCTTGTACCAAAAAGGAAAGTGTAAAGAAGGTTGTAGCCAAATGCAAGAAGCCATGCATATTTTTGACGTGCTAGGTCTTCCAGAGCAAGTAGCCTACTATCAAGAACACTACGAAAAATTTGTCAAAGATTAATTTTCCCAAATATGGGAAAAAGAAAGAAGCTCCTTTCGGTTTTGATACAATAGTTTCAAAATTTGAGAGGAGTTTTTATATGAATCGCTATGCAGTACAGTTGATTAGCCGTGGAGCTGTTAACAAGATAGGGAATATGCTCTATGATTATGGAAATAGTGTCTGGTTGGCTTCCATGGGGACTATCGGACAGACTGTTTTAGGAATGTATCAGATTTCTGAACTCGTCACATCTATTCTCGTAAATCCTTTTGGCGGAGTCATTTCAGACCGTTTTTCTCGTCGTAAGATTTTAATGACTACAGACCTTGTTTGTGGGATTCTTTGTCTGGCTATTTCTTTCATAAGGAATGACAGCTGGATGATTGGGGCTTTGATTTTTGCCAATATTGTGCAGGCTATTGCTTTCGCCTTTTCTAGACCAGCAAATAAGGCCATTATCACAGAATTGGTAGAGAAGGATGAACTGGTCCTCTACAATTCTCGTTTGGAGTTGGTCTTGCAGGTTGTCAGTGTGAGTTCCCCTGTACTCTCTTTTCTGGTTTTACAATTCGCAAGTCTTCGCATTACCTTGGTATTAGATGCCCTTAGTTTTTTTCTCGCTTTTGGCTTGGTAGCCTTGCTTCCAAAGAAAGAAGAGAAGACTTTGGGTGAGAAGAAACTTACATTCAAAGTTATTTGTGCTGATATCAAGGAGGGAGTTCACTATATTGTGAAGCAAAAGGAAATCTTCTTTTTGTTAGTCATGGCTTCAAGTGTCAATTTTTTCTTCGCAGCCTTTAATTACCTCCTCCCCTTTTCAAATCAGCTCTATGGAGTTCAAGGTGCTTATGCCACTATTTTAACAATGGGTGCTATCGGTTCTATTGTTGGGGCCCTGTTAGCTAGCAAGATTAAAGCCAGTATGGAAATGCTTCTGTTTTTGTTGGCTCTGACTGGAGTTGGAGTGATGATAATGGGTTTCACCCTGCCCAGCTATCTTGCTTTTTCAGGGAATTTCATTTGTGAACTATTTATGACGATTTTCAATATTCACTTTTTTACTCAGGTACAAACCAAGGTTGGAGGTGAATATCTTGGTAGAGTTCTCAGTTCGATTTATACCTTAGCTATACTGTTTATGCCTATAGCAACAGGTTTAATGACCTGGTTTCCAAGTGTTCATCTTTATTCTTTCTCGATTATTGGACTTGGAGTTGTCGTTTTATCTTTCTTAGCTCTATGCTATGTTCGAACTCATTTTGAAAAAGAGACATAAGTTTGCTTGGACTTCAAAAATAATTCCAATCTAAGTATTTTTCCGCCCTTCTCGTTTGTGAGGAGGGCTTAGTTTATGGTAAAATGGTCTTATGAATAAAAGAATGAATGAGTTAGTCGCCTTGCTCAATCGCTATGCGACTGAGTACTATACCAGCGATAATCCCTCGGTTTCTGACAGTGAGTATGATCGCCTTTACCGAGAGTTGGTTGAGTTAGAAACTGCCTATCCAGATCAAGTGTTAGCAGACAGTCCGACCTATCGTGTTGGTGGCAAGGTTTTAGATGGTTTTGAAAAATACAGTCATCAGTATCCTCTTTATAGTTTGCAGGATGCTTTTTCACGTGAGGAGCTTGAAGCTTTTAATGCGCGTGTTCGTAAGGAGGTGCCTCATCCGACCTATATTTGTGAGCTGAAAATCGATGGCTTATCTATCTCGCTGACGTATGAAAAGGGGATTTTGGTTGTTGGTGCAACACGTGGAGATGGTTCTGTTGGTGAAAATATCACAGAAAATCTTAAGCGTGTTAAGGACATTCCATTGATCTTGCCAGAAGAACTAGATATCACGGTTCGTGGGGAATGTTATATGCCACGTGCTTCTTTTGACCAGGTTAACCAAGCTCGCCAAGAAAATGGAGAGCCTGAATTTGCCAATCCTCGTAATGCGGCGGCAGGGACTCTACGACAGTTGGATACAGCAGTAGTTGCCAAGCGCAATCTTGCGACTTTCCTCTATCAAGAAGCCAGCCCTTCAACTCGTGATAGCCAAGAAAAGGTTTTGAAGCACCTTGAACAACTAGGTTTTGTAGTCAATCCTAAGCGAATTCTGGCTGAAAGCATGGATGAGATTTGGAATTTTATCCAAGAAGTAGGACAGGAGCGGGACAATCTACCTTATGATATCGATGGGGTAGTGATTAAGGTCAATGAACTAGCAGTCCAAGAAGAATTAGGTTTTACCGTCAAGGCTCCTAAGTGGGCAGTAGCCTATAAGTTCCCTGCTGAGGAAAAAGAAGCACAACTCCTGTCAGTTGACTGGACAGTTGGCCGTACGGGTGTTGTAACTCCAACTGCTAATCTGACCCCTGTTCAGCTAGCTGGTACAACTGTTAGCCGTGCAACCCTGCACAATGTTGATTATATTGCTGAAAAGGATATCCGCAAAGATGATACAGTTATCGTCTATAAGGCTGGAGACATCATCCCTGCCGTTTTACGTGTGGTAGAGTCCAAACGGCTTTCTGAAGAGAAACTAGATATTCCAACAAACTGTCCAAGTTGTGATTCTGTCTTGCTACACTTTGAAGATGAAGTGGCTCTTCGTTGTATCAATCCGCGTTGCCCTGCTCAAATCATGGAAGGCTTGATTCACTTTGCTTCTCGAGATGCTATGAATATTACAGGCCTTGGTCCCTCTATTGTTGAGAAGCTTTTTGCTGCAAATCTAGTCAAGGATGTGGCAGATATTTACCGTTTGAAAGAAGAAGATTTCCTCCTTTTAGAGGGGGTTAAGGAAAAGTCTGCTTTTAAACTGTATCAGGCCATCCAAGCATCTAAGGAAAATTCAGCCGAGAAACTATTGTTTGGTTTGGGAATTCGCCATGTCGGAAGCAAGGCCAGTCAGCTGTTACTTCAACATTTTCATTCAATCGAAAATCTGGCTCAGGCAGATCCAGAGGAAGTAGCTAGTATTGAAAGTCTAGGTGGTGTAATTGCCAAAAGTCTTCAGACTTACTTTGCGACAGAGGGCTCTGAAATTCTCCTAAAAGAATTGAAAGAAGCTGGGGTCAATCTGGAATATAAAGGACAGACTGTAGTGGCAGATGCAGCCTTGTCAGGTTTGACAGTGGTATTGACTGGGAAATTGGAACGGCTCAAGCGCTCAGAAGCTAAAAGTAAACTCGAAAGTCTGGGTGCCAAGGTAACAGGCAGTGTTTCTAAAAAGACCGACCTCGTTGTGGCAGGTGTAGATGCTGGAAGCAAACTGCAAAAAGCACAAGAACTTGGTATCGAGGTTCGAGATGAAGCTTGGCTAGAAAGTCTGTAATGATCGTTTAAAAGCAGAGTTTAGATAAGAGGACTATGTTTGTTAATCGGAACAAAATCGGTCTAGAGCTTATTAGTCAAATAGAAATAAATTAAGAAATATAAAGGAAAAATAAAAAATGTATAACTACCCTATGCGCATTCATTACCATCGCAAGAATGGAGAATACGACACCTGCTCTTTTGTAAAAAGTCAAGACCAGCGAATCGATTTGCTGACCTACAAAGAAGATTATTTTGGAGCTTCATTTAGTTTTGAACATCCAAGCGCTCATCCCCTAGAAAGTTTGAATTTTGTGGTTCATACCGGCCAAACCAGTAAAGAATATGCTATCCGTTTTAATCACTATCCCCTCTTAACAGAGGTCTGGATTTTGGAAGGAGATGATAGGATTTATTACTCTGAAAATCCTGCTATTGCAAGTCCTTTCTATAAAAATCAAAATCCTTTTGCCTTTGATAAGGCCATTAACAGTGCTAGTTTTGACCATCATTGGGGTTATCAAGGGGAATTGGGTTGCCGTGTAGAGGATAATCAGGCTCATTTTGCCCTTTGGGCTCCAACAGCGACAGAAGTGCAGATTGTCGTTTATGAATCAGCTGCTAACGATGCCCCTGTTTGGAAGAGTTTTGAGATGGAAAGAGGCAATAGCTACTCTTATAATCATAAGGACAATACAATCGGTGTCTGGAGTTTGGATGTTGAGGAAGATTTGACTGGTAAGGCTTATCAGTATCAAGTCCAATTTCCTCACCACCAAACACTGACACGCGATCCTTACACTATCGCGACCAGTCCTGATGGCAAACGTTCAGCTATTCTGAGCTTTGAAGAAAAGCAAGTTGAAAACTTTGAGGTCAAGCACGGTTCTGAGGCTACTTGGCGTTTGACAAATCCATGTAAGGCAGTTATTTGTGAAATGCACATTCGTGATTTGACCAAGTCACCGACCTCAGGTGTGGATGAACATCTTCGAGGAACTTTCTTGGGTGCTGCTCAGACTGGAACAGTTAACCAGTATGGTCAGTCAACTGCTTTTGATTACATCAAGAAGATAGGCTACAATTATGTTCAGTTGCAACCAATTGCAGATCGTCACAAAGAATACGATGCAGATGGGAATGTAACCTACAACTGGGGCTATGACCCACAAAACTATAACGCACCAGAAACGAGCCTTTCAACTAATCCAGAGGATCCAGCTCAGGTCATTCGTGATTTGAAGACCATGGTTCAAGCCTATCACGATGCGGGTATTGGTGTTATTATGGATGTGGTCTATAACCATACCTTCTCAGTTGTTGATGCACCTT
This sequence comes from Streptococcus sp. 20925_1_69, assembly GCF_041432365.1. Lineage (GTDB taxonomy): Bacteria > Bacillota > Bacilli > Lactobacillales > Streptococcaceae > Streptococcus. The sequence goes on along the minus strand of NZ_JAPVZL010000001.1, from coordinate 274,619 downwards.
TCCAAACAACTGTCCCTGATTACTATTATCGTATGAATCCAGACGGTACCTTCCAGAATGGAACGGGTGTTGGAAATGAAACAGCCAGTGAACACGAAATGTTCCGCAAGTATATGATTGATTCTCTTCTATACTGGGTTCAGGAATACAATATTGACGGCTTCCGTTTTGACTTAATGGGGATTCATGATGTCAAGACCATGCAGATGATTCGTCAGAGCTTGGATGAAATCGACCCCAACATTATCCTCTATGGAGAAGGTTGGGACATGGGAACAGGTCTTGCCCCTTATGATAAGGCTAAGAAAGACAACGCCTACGAAATGCCAAATATTGGTTTCTTTAATGACAATCAGCGTGATGCTGTTAAAGGTGGAGAAGTTTACGGTGCAATTAAATCAGGTTTTGTCAGCGGTGCTGCGACAGAGCCAATTCTTGCCAAAGCAATCCTAGGCAGTCGTGAATTAGGAACCTATACACATCCAAATCAAGTACTTAACTATGTGGAAGCCCATGACAATTACAATCTTCACGATTTATTGGCAACCCTTCATCCAGACCAAAGTTCAGAACAAATCATGCGCAAGGTTGAGACAGCCACAGCTATGAACCTACTCATGCAAGGGATGGCCTTTATGGAAATCGGTCAAGAATTTGGTCGTACCAAACTAGTTGCGACTGGTGAAAATGGTGAGTTGACCCATGATGATAGAGAGCGTGCTATGAATAGCTATAATGCTCCAGACAGTGTGAACCAAGTGAACTGGGACTTGATTAATGAGCGTCAAGATAGTATTGACTTTATCCGTCAGATGATTCGATTGAAGACAGGAACCGGTGCCTTTTCTTACCCTACTTATGATGAAATTTACCATCATGTTTTTGTTCATTCAGCAAATGAACATAGTGGTTTGATTGTCTATGAGATTCAAGGGGAAGACCATTTACTGGTTGTATTTAATACTAAAGGGCAAGACTTCCAGTTTGAAAATGCTGGAAATCTAGAACTATTGGTGACCAATAGCCATTTAAGTGATAAAGACATGGTTGGTGGCGTTAGCACCAGCGTCTTTAAAGTCTTGTAGAAAAAATCAAAAGTTTTCAATTGTGTCGTATAATTTCTAGGATATCTTCTTGCTAAAAATTATAAAACTCAATGAAGAATAACATAGCATGAAAAAGGTTTAGTTCATCTAAGCCTTTTCTTCTTGTACTGACTGCTTAACAAAAGAGTTCAAATAGTTTGAAAAGTCAAGCTTGTGAAAATAATCTCAAAAATATTGTAAAAAGGGTTGTAATTTTCTGAAAATTTGGTAAAATATATCTAATCATTTTCAGGAGGACGAGAATTTGACAAGATATAAGAATTTAGTAAATGGAGAATGGAAATCATCTGAAAAAGAAATTACGATTTATTCACCAATCAATCAAGAAGAATTAGGGACAGTACCAGCTATGAGCCAAGCGGAAGTAGATGAGGCTATGCAAGCTGCGCGTGCAGCATTGCCAGCATGGCGAGCTTTATCAGCAGTTGAACGTGCGGCTTATTTGCATAAAACAGCAGCTATTTTAGAACGCGATAAGGAAGAAATTGGTACTATCCTTGCCAAAGAAGTAGCAAAAGGGATTAAAGCAGCCATTGGAGAAGTAGTGCGTACAGCAGACTTGATTCGTTATGCTGCTGAGGAAGGTCTCCGTATCACTGGACAAGCAATGGAAGGTGGTGGTTTTGAGGCAGCAAGTAAAAACAAACTGGCTGTTGTCCGTCGTGAGCCGGTTGGAGTCGTGCTAGCTATTGCTCCCTTTAACTATCCAATTAATCTTTCTGGTTCTAAGATTGCTCCGGCCTTGATTGCAGGGAATGTGGTTATGTTTAAGCCACCAACACAAGGTTCCATTTCTGGTCTCTTGTTGGCTAAAGCCTTTGAAGAAGCAGGGATTCCAGCAGGTGTTTTCAATACCATTACTGGTCGTGGTTCAGAAATTGGGGATTATATCATTGAGCACAAAGAAGTCAACTTCATCAACTTTACAGGTTCAACTCCTATCGGAGAACGTATTGGTCGTTTAGCTGGTATGCGTCCTATCATGTTGGAACTTGGCGGAAAAGATGCGGCTCTTGTACTAGAAGATGCAGATTTGGAACATGCTGCCAAGCAAATTGTTGCGGGTGCCTTTAGCTACTCAGGCCAACGTTGCACGGCCATTAAACGTGTCATTGTTCTTGAAAGTGTAGCAGATAAATTAGTTACCTTGCTTCAAGCAGAGGTTGCTAAATTAACAGTTGGTGATCCATTTGACAATGCTGATATTACACCTGTTATTGACAATACTTCAGCCGACTTCATTTGGGGCTTGATTGAGGATGCACAAGAAAAAGGGGCTCAGGCTCTTACGCCAATCAAACGTGAAGGCAATCTTCTCTGGCCAGTGCTTTTTGACCAAGTTACAAAAGATATGAAAGTAGCATGGGAAGAACCATTTGGGCCTGTTTTACCAATTATTCGTGTGGCTAGTGTAGAAGAAGCTATTGCCTTTGCCAACGAATCTGAATTCGGACTTCAATCATCAGTCTTTACAAATGATTTCAAAAAGGCCTTTGAAATTGCTGAAAAACTTGAAGTGGGTACAGTCCATATTAATAATAAAACCCAGCGTGGTCCAGATAATTTTCCATTCCTTGGTGTCAAAGGTTCTGGTGCTGGTGTTCAAGGAATTAAATATAGCATTGAAGCGATGACAAATGTCAAATCCATTGTTTTTGATGTGAAATAAAATGTAAAATCAGGAAATTGTTTTCCTGGTTTCTTTTTTTACTTTAAAACAACAATTTTATTGGTAAAATGACGAACTTTATGATAGTATTGTAAAAAAACAATTCGTTTTCATAATCTGTTTGAAAATTTCTTGATTTACAAGTGAACACATCAGTGAATTTGTTGAAGACTTTCAAAAGATTTTTTTGCAAATTCCGTAATTTACTTGAATCTTCCCTAAAAAGGTAGTATAATAAATCTATAGAAAACGCTTACAGAAAAAGGGGAGGTATTATGGATAAAAGAGAAGCTTTGCGCACCTTTATGACAGGAGAAAATTTTCACCTTCAGCATTATCTAGGAGCACATAGGGAAGAACTAAATGGAGAGTACGGTTATACATTTCGTGTGTGGGCTCCCAATGCTCAGGCTGTCCACTTGGTGGGGGATTTCACGAATTGGGGAGCAAATCAAATTCCAATGGAACGAAATGAATTTGGTGTCTGGGAAGTCTTTACCAGCCTTGCTCATGAAGGCCAAATTTACAAGTATCATATCACGCGTGCAAATGGTCATCAGCTGATGAAGATTGACCCTTTGGCTGTACGATATGAGGCACGTCCTGGTACTGGAGCTATTTTAACAGATATTCCAGAAAAGAAATGGAAGGATGGGCTTTGGTTAGCTCGTAGAAAACGCTTGAGCTTTGAAGAGCGTCCTGTCAATATTTATGAGGTCCATGCTGGATCTTGGAAGAGGAATCCAGATGGTAGTCCCTATAGTTTTGCTCAATTGAAGGATGAGCTGATTCCTTACTTGGTTGAGATGAACTATACTCACATTGAGTTTATGCCCTTGATGTCTCACCCTCTCGGTTTGAGTTGGGGTTACCAGCTTATGGGGTACTTTGCTTTAGAGCATGCATATGGTCGTCCTGAAGAGTTTCAAGATTTTGTTGAGGAATGTCATTTAAATAATATTGGGGTCATTGTGGACTGGGTACCTGGTCATTTCACTATTAATGATGATGCTTTGGCTTATTATGACGGGACACCGACTTTTGAGTACCAAGACCATAATAAGGCTCATAACTACGGTTGGGGAGCGCTCAATTTTGACCTTGGGAAAAATGAAGTCCAATCCTTCTTGATTTCTAGCATTAAGTTTTGGATTGACTTTTACCATTTGGACGGTATTCGTGTAGATGCAGTTAGCAACATGCTCTATCTTGATTATGATGATGCACCATGGACGCCTAATAAAGATGGCGGAAATCTCAACTACGAGGGCTATTATTTCCTTCAACGCTTGAATGATGTGATTAAACAAACTCATCCAGACGTTATGATGATAGCTGAGGAAAGTTCATCAGCTACTCAGATTACTGACACCAAGGATTCAGATGGTCTTGGCTTTGACTACAAATGGAATATGGGCTGGATGAATGATATCCTCCGTTTCTACGAAGAAGATCCTATTTACCGTAAGTATGACTTTAATTTGGTGACTTTCAGCTTTATGTATGTTTTCAAGGAAAACTATCTCCTACCATTCTCGCACGATGAAGTGGTTCATGGTAAGAAGAGTATGATGCATAAGATGTGGGGAGATCGCTACAATCAATTCGCAGGCTTGCGCAATCTCTACACTTACCAAATTTGTCACCCAGGTAAAAAATTGCTCTTCATGGGTAGTGAATATGGGCAATTCCTAGAATGGAAATCTGAAGAACAGTTGGAATGGTCTAATCTAGAAGATCCAATGAATGCTAAGATGAGGTATTTCACTTCTCAGCTAAACCAGTTTTACAAAGACCACCGCTGTCTGTGGGAAATTGATACCAGCTATGATGGTATTGAAATCATTGATGCGGATAATCGAGACCAGAGTGTTCTTTCCTTTATCCGTAAGGGTAAGAAGGGCGACATGCTAGTCTGCGTCTTTAATATGGCACCTGTTGAACGAAAAGATTTTACAATCGGACTACCCGTTGCAGGAATTTACGAAGAAGTATGGAATACTGAGTTAGAAGAGTGGGGAGGCGTTTGGAAAGAACATAATCAAACTGTTCAAACGCAAGAAGGACTATGGAAAGATTATGAGCAGACCTTGACCTTTACCCTACCGGCTATGGGAGCAAGTGTCTGGAAAATCAAACGTCGCTTGAAATCTACTAAAACCGTCACAAATAAAAACCAAAAAGGAGTAGAAAATGAAGAATGAAATGTTAGCTTTGATTCTTGCCGGTGGGCAAGGAACTCGTCTCGGAAAACTCACTCAAAACCTTGCGAAACCAGCTGTACAATTTGGCGGACGCTACCGTATCATTGACTTCGCTCTTTCAAACTGTGCCAACTCAGGGATTAACAATGTTGGAGTCATTACACAGTATCAACCACTTGCTCTTAACAATCATATTGGAAACGGTTCAAGTTGGGGGTTAGACGGTATTAATTCTGGTGTCTCTATTCTTCAACCTTATTCTGCAAGTGAAGGAAATCGTTGGTTTGAGGGGACTAGCCACGCTATTTACCAAAATATCGACTATATCGACAGTGTCAATCCTGAGTATGTCTTGATTCTGTCTGGGGACCACATCTATAAAATGGACTATGATGATATGCTCCAGTCACACAAGGATAATAATGCTAGTTTGACAGTAGCAGTTCTTGATGTTCCTCTAAAAGAAGCTAGCCGTTTTGGTATTATGAACACAGATGCCAATAACCGCATTGTTGAATTTGAAGAAAAGCCAGCACAACCAAAATCTACAAAGGCTTCTATGGGTATTTACATCTTTGATTGGCAACGTCTGCGCAATATGCTTGTTGCTGCTGAAAAGAGCAATGTAGATATGTCAGATTTTGGTAAAAATGTCATTCCAAATTACCTTGAGTCAGGTGAAAGTGTCTATGCATATGAGTTTAATGGCTACTGGAAAGATGTTGGTACCATTGAGTCACTTTGGGAAGCAAATATGGAGTACATTTCTCCAGAGAATGCCTTGGACAGCCGTAACCGTCAATGGAAGATTTACTCAAGAAACTTAATTTCACCACCAAACTTCCTTGGGGCAAATGCTCATGTGGAAGATTCCTTGGTTGTTGATGGCTGTTTTGTAGATGGAACTGTTAAACATTCTATCCTTTCAACAGGTGCGCAAGTTCGCGAAGGGGCAGAAGTAGTAGATTCAGTTATCATGAGTGGTGCAATTGTTGGTCAGGGAGCTAAAATTAAACGTGCCATTATTGGTGAAGGTGCAGTTATTTCTGACGGTGTCGAAATTGATGGAACAGAAGAAGTACAAGTTGTAGGATATAATGAAGTAGTGGGGGTAGCAACAGATGAAGATTGATAAATATTCTGCCATTTTAGGAAATACAGTTGGTTTTCATGATATGTCAACACTGACGGATCACCGTCCAGTAGCTAGTTTGCCATTTGGTGGTAAATATCGCTTGATTGACTTCCCACTTTCCAGTCTTGCTAATGCAGGTGTCCGTAGTATCTTTGGTATTTTCCAACAAGATAATATCAGTTCTGTCTTTGACCATATCCGCTCAGGACGTGAGTGGGGCTTATCAACCCTTCTCAGTCACTATTATCTAGGTATTTACAATACCCGTGTAGAAAGTAGCACAGTTGGAAAAGAATACTACCAACAGCTGCTCACCTATTTAAAACGCTCTGGCTCAAACCAAACGGTTGCCCTCAACTGCGATGTCTTGATTAACATTGATTTGAACCAAGTTTTCCATCTACATAGTACAACAAAGGGACCTATCACTGTAGTTTATAAAAAGCTAGCTAAGAAAGACATTTCAGAAGTAAACGCAATCTTGGAAGTGGATGAAACAGACCATGTTCGTTCTCATAAACTCTTTGATAGCAAGTTACCAGATCAAATCTATAACATGTCTACAGATATCTTTGTCGTTGATACACCTTGGTTGATTGAACGCTTAGAAGAAGAAACTAAGAAAGAACATCCAGAGAAGTTGCGCTATGTTTTACGGGATTTGGCTGCAAAAGAAGGGGCTTTTGCCTACGAGTACACAGGTTATCTGGCAAATATTCACTCTGTAGAGTCTTATTATCAAGCTAACAAAGATATGCTTGAATCACAAAAATTCTACTCTCTCTTCTCACCAAATCAAAAGATTTATACAAAGGTCAAAAACGAAGAGCCAACTTACTATGCCAATACATCTAAGGTAAGTACTTCTCAGTTTGCGTCTGGTAGTATCATTGCAGGTCAAGTGGCTAATTCTGTTCTATCACGTAATATTCATGTCCATAAGGATAGCTTGGTTAAAGATAGCCTGCTCTTCCCTCGTGTTGTTATTGGAGAAGGAGCTCAGGTAGAATATGCTATCTTAGACAAGGGTGTTGAAGTTGAGCCTGGTGTTGTGATTCGAGGAACTGCAGAACATCCAGTTGTCGTTAAGAAAGGTAGCAAAGTAACAGAGGATATTCATTCATGAAAATTTTATTTGTAGCAGCAGAGGGTGCACCCTTTTCAAAAACAGGTGGTTTGGGAGACGTTATTGGCGCTCTTCCAAAATCACTGGTAAAAGCGGGACATGAAGTTGCAGTGATTTTACCCTACTATGACATGGTAGAGGCTAAATTTGGAAATCAAATTGAAGATGTGCTTCATTTTGAGGTGAGTGTTGGTTGGCGCAGACAGTATTGTGGGATTAAGAAAACCGTCTTAAACGGTGTAACCTTCTACTTTATTGACAACCAATACTATTTCTTCCGTGGTCATGTTTACGGTGATTTTGACGACGGAGAGCGCTTTGCCTTTTTCCAACTTGCTGCCATTGAGGCTATGGAAAGGATTGACTTTATTCCTGACCTTCTCCATGTTCATGATTACCATACAGCTATGATTCCTTTCTTGTTAAAGGAAAAATACCGTTGGATTCAAGCCTATCAAGGTATTAAAACTGTTTTAACCATTCATAATTTGGAATTTCAAGGACAATTTTCAGAAGGAATGTTATGGGATTTGTTTGGAGTCGGTTTTGAACGTTATGCTGATGGTACCCTTCGCTGGAACAACTGTCTGAACTGGATGAAGGCTGGTATTCTTTATGCTGACCGTGTTTCAACCGTTTCACCGAGCTATGCTCATGAAATTATGACCAGTCAGTTCGGATGTAACTTGGATCAAATTCTTCGAATGGAGTCTGGCAAGGTGTCTGGTATCGTGAACGGGATTGATGCTGACCTGTATAATCCTCAGACGGATGCTCTTTTAGACTATCATTTCAATCAGGAAGATTTGTCTGGGAAGGCCCAGAATAAGGCAAAATTGCAAGAAAGAGTTGGCTTACCCGTTAGGGATGATGTCCCACTGGTGGGAATTGTTTCTCGTTTGACACGTCAAAAAGGTTTTGATGTGGTGGTCGAAAGTCTGCACCATATCTTGCAAGAAGATGTTCAGATTGTTCTTTTGGGAACTGGCGACCCTGCCTTTGAGCACTCTTTCTCATGGTTTGCTCAGATTTACCCAGACAAGCTATCAGCAAATATCACTTTTGATGTCAAACTAGCTCAAGAAATCTACGCTGCTTGTGACCTCTTCCTCATGCCGAGTCGTTTCGAACCGTGTGGCTTGTCTCAAATGATGGCTATGCGTTACGGAACCTTGCCGTTGGTCCATGAAGTTGGAGGCTTGCGAGATACAGTTCGCGCTTTCAATCCAATCGAAGGAAGCGGTACTGGCTTTAGCTTTGACAATCTATCTCCTTACTGGTTAAATTGGACTTTCCAAACAGCTTTGGACTTGTATAGAAACCATCCTGACGTTTGGAGAAACCTACAAAAACAAGCTATGGAGTGTGATTTTTCATGGGATACAGCCTGCAAATCATACCTTGACTTGTACCATAGTTTAGTTAACTAATAGATAAAATCGTATGATGACTTCATACGATTTTTGGGCTGTTTAGAGAGGAGAATTTATGTCTCAAGTAAAAGGCTTGTGTGTCATGGATGTAGATGGAACCTTAATCCTAGAAGAAGTGATTGATTTGTTGGGAAGAGAAGCAGGTCGTGAGGAGGAAATTGCGCAGCTTACAAGTCGGGCAATGAGAGGAGAGTTGGATTTTGAAATCAGTTTAAGAAAAAGAGTTTCCTTGTTGGAAGGACTTCCTGTTTCGGTCTTTGATAAAGTTTTCGACTCTATTCATCTATCGCAAAATGCACAGGAATTCGTTTCTATTCTCCAAAAGAATGGAATCTTAGTTGGTCTGGTGTCTGGTGGTTTTACACCAATAGTTGCGAGATTAGCGAAATCACTTGGTATTGCCTATTTCTCTGCCAACCAAGTTGAAGTAAAAAATGGGCTTTTAACAGGGAAATTAGTTGGACAAATTATTAGTCCCGAGGTTAAAAAAGAGACTCTAGAACAATGGAGAAAGGAACTAAAACTTTCTAAAGAAAGAACGATTGCAGTCGGTGATGGGGCCAATGATTTATTGATGTTGAAGTCGGCGGGACTTGGAATCGCTTTTTGTGCCAAAGAGGTACTCAAAAAAGAAATACAATATCATGTTGACAAGAGGGATTTTTTAGAAGTTCTTTCTTTGATTGACTGTTTAGAATGAGGGAAAATATGAAGATTGTAATTGCACCGGATTCGTTTAAGGAAAGCTTGACCGCTGAAGAGGTGGCTGAAGATATTAAAAGAGGCTTCCAACAATCGATAGCAGATGTAGAATGTCTCCTCTGTCCTGTTGGTGATGGTGGCGAAGGGACAGTAGATGCCATTCGACATTCTCTCGACCTTGAAGAACAATGGTTCCAAGTGACAGGACCTTTTGGACAAAAAGAAGAAATGCGCTATTTTCAAAAAAGTCAACTGGCACTATTTGAAGTTGCTGATTTGCTTGGCCTTGGAAAGATTCCGCTAGAGAAACGAAATCCACTGAAAATCCAAACTTGTGGTATTGGAGAGTTGATTCGTCATCTCATTGCTCAAGGGATTAAAGAAATCTATATCGGCGTTGGTGGCACGGCCAGTAATGACGGAGGAATTGGGATCGCTGCTGGTTTAGGTTATCGATTTTATGATAGGGATGGAAATGTCTTGCCCGCTTGCGGGCAGTCCTTATTAAACTTAGCTTCTATGTCAACAGAAAATCGCTATAAAATTCCTGAAGATGTTCAAATTCGTATTTTAGCAGATGTCGCGAGTCCCTTATGTGGTCCTCAAGGTGCGACCTATATTTTTGGCAAACAAAAAGGCCTAGATCCTACTATGTTTGCAGTCGTAGATCAGGCAATCCAAGATTTTTATGAAAAAGCCTCACCTGTAACATTGCAAATTAAAGGAGCAGGAGCTGGGGGAGGCCTTGCTGGCGGTTTGTGTGCCTTTGCTCAGGCAAATATCGTGTCTGGAATAGATAGCTGCTTGGACCTAATCAACTTTGATAAGAAAGTTTCAGATGCTGACTTGGTTGTTGTAGGAGAAGGAAAGCTAGATCGTCAAAGTTTAGCAGGTAAAGCGCCGATAGGCGTAGCAAAAAGAACCCCTGTCGGAGTTCCTGTCATTGCTATTTGTGGTAGTATTGCTGAGGATTTACCTTCCCTACCATTTGAGAATATCCAAGCGGCTTTTTCAATTTTGGAGAAAAGTGAACCTTTAGAAGATAGTTTGAAAAATGCCAGTCTCTATCTGGAGCGCACGGCAGCCAATATTGGGTGTTTATTAACTATGCGCAAGATTTAGCCAAACCATTTCTTCCAGATGGATGTTTTGGCTGGTTCTTCCTTTTTAACTTCCCAAAGTTTTGGAAAAGCAAGTCGAAGGTCCTTTTCTTCTACTTGAACTGGTGCATTGGTATGGATAATCAGGCCAAAAGGAGAAGAAGTATGCTCTTCAGATACAATGGTGGCTTGACTATCAGTTTCTTTTGCTTCTTTTAAGTAGAAAACTTGTTTGTCAAATTCGATAGTTGGTGAAATCTTCACAAATAGTGGTTCTGCTTTTTCCTGAAGGTTTTCTAAAATAGATAAAAAGCCTTTTTCTAACTGAGGGCTATTTGCTGTGTCAATATCTGCATATCCAAGAACTCTTTCCTCAAAAGTGCCAAGATAGCGTCTTTGCTCATCTGGATTTAATTTTGCTCCACCATGAGCTTTTTCAAGTAATTGTTTTGATAAATCTGTCATGAAAACAGTATATCATAAAAGTTAGAATAAAACAGACAAAAGAAAGCGATTACTTTATAAAGTTAAGGAAAATTTGCACAAAGATAACGTTTTTTCTTGAAAAAGGAGGGTTTTTAAGGTATTATAGAGGTGTAAAAAATTTAACTCATAAGGAGAGTAAAAAATGTCAATTATTACTGATGTTTACGCTCGCGAAGTCCTAGACTCACGCGGTAACCCAACACTTGAAGTAGAAGTTTACACTGAATCAGGTGCTTTCGGACGTGGTATGGTTCCATCAGGAGCTTCTACTGGTGAACACGAAGCAGTTGAACTTCGCGACGGTGACAAATCTCGTTACGGTGGTCTTGGTACACAAAAAGCTGTTGACAACGTAAACAACATCATTGCTGAAGCAATCATCGGCTACGATGTACGTGACCAACAAGCTATCGACCGTGCTATGATCGCACTTGACGGTACTCCTAACAAAGGTAAATTGGGTGCCAACGCAATCCTTGGTGTGTCTATCGCTGTAGCTCGTGCTGCTGCTGACTACCTTGAAATCCCACTTTACAGCTACCTAGGTGGATTCAACACTAAAGTTCTTCCAACTCCAATGATGAATATCATCAACGGTGGTTCTCACTCTGACGCTCCAATCGCTTTCCAAGAATTCATGATCGTACCTGCTGGTGCGCCATCATTCAAAGAAGCTCTTCGTTGGGGTGCTGAAATCTTCCATGCTCTTAAGAAAATCCTTAAATCTCGTGGTTTGGAAACAGCCGTAGGTGACGAAGGTGGATTTGCTCCTCGTTTTGAAGGAACTGAAGACGGAGTTGAAACTATCCTTGCTGCTATCGAAGCTGCTGGATATGTTCCTGGTAAAGACGTATTTATCGGATTTGACTGTGCTTCATCAGAATTCTACGATAAAGAACGTAAAGTTTACGACTATACTAAATTTGAAGGTGAAGGAGCAGCTGTACGTACTGCTGCAGAACAAATCGACTACCTTGAAGAATTGGTAAACAAATACCCAATCATCACTATCGAAGATGGTATGGATGAAAATGACTGGGACGGTTGGAAAGCTCTTACTGAACGTCTTGGTGGTAAAGTTCAATTGGTTGGTGACGACTTCTTCGTAACAAACACTTCTTACCTTGAAAAAGGTATTGCAGAAGGTGCTGCTAACTCAATCCTTATCAAAGTTAACCAAATCGGTACTCTTACTGAAACATTCGACGCTATCGAAATGGCGAAAGAAGCTGGTTACACTGCCGTTGTATCACACCGTTCAGGTGAAACTGAAGATTCAACAATCGCTGACATCGCAGTTGCAACTAACGCAGGACAAATCAAGACTGGTTCACTTTCACGTACAGACCGTATCGCTAAATACAACCAATTGCTTCGCATTGAAGACCAACTTGGTGAAGTAGCTGAATACCGTGGATTGAAATCATTCTACAACCTTAAAAAATAAAATAGTTCAGTGAACTATTTTATCCCGAACCTTGAAATTCAAAAGTTCGGCCGTTGATTTAACAACGTTTCTAGCCCCTCGGATTTTATCCGAAGGGCTATTTTTGTATTTAGGAGGCAAAAAAGGGGCAAAACTTTTTAAAAAATCTTTTTCATAACTTTATCCAGTACATTGATTACTTCATCTTTCATGTTCTTTGTGACGTGGGTGTAGATGGAAGTGGTGACTTCAGAGTCGGAATGATCAACCCTGTCCGTGATTGTTTTTAGCGGAATTTTATTTTCTGATAAAATATTGGCCATCGCAGGCAGCATGCTTTTATAGGTGCTCAATTTGATTTATTTTTGTGGAATCCTCTTATTTTGAGATGAATACCAATTATAAGTGATTTGCATAACTAGGATCTTACAAAGAAAGGCAAGCTAGTGGCCACATAAATCTTATTTCATCTTCTTTTATTGCATTTGATAAAATAAGATTAATAGTTTATTGAATCCCTTTATTGGTTATAACATAATTTAATTTATGTAACCTATAAACTATCCAAGGCATTCTTTTGTTCATCATTTACGATATGGGTATAGAGGTCAGTGACTTGTGTACTGGCATGTCCTAGCTGATGACTGACCAAAACTTGCGATTTAGTGGCATCATAGAGCCTGGTTGCTAGCGTATGGCGTAGTTTATGGGGTGTTACACGGACTTTGAAGTCCTCAGAGTACTTAGCAACCATTTTCTCAACGCTGGAAGCATCGATACGATTAGGAACACCTCTGTAGAGAGTCAAAAAAAGGGCTGTATCTGTTTTTTCTGTCTTATAGCGTTGATTTCGAATAGCAAGATAATTCTCTAAATAAGGCTTAGCAAAAGCAGCGACATTGACCGAGTCACGTTTGCCACCTTTTCGAGTGACATCGATAACCATCATTTTGAGATTGAGATCCCTTATATCCAGATTAACAGCTTCAGATAAGCGGACGCCAGATGCCAAGAGAAGAGCAATGATAGCCAAATCACGTTCTTTATTTTTATTAAATGAAGATAGGGCGCGATTTGAAAGTTGTTGTGGATACTCTTGATCAATATAAGTAAGAAAACCTTCTGTTTCATCACCAAGAAAGAGTTTTTGCTTGATGTTTTCAGCTCTGGCAGCAAGTGTTTCTTTCTTTTTCTTGGTTGAAACTTTCTTCATTACATTACGATAAAAATAAGGCTCTCCCTGATCGTTTTCAACTTCCTCGGTCAAATACTTATAAAGACTAGAAAGTGCTGACAAGGTTCGATTGATAGTTGTTTGTGAGACACCTTGCTTTGTTGTATTAGCATTCAGCAAAGGACGTTCACGTAGGTAAAGGATAAAAGATTCCATGTCTTTCTTAGACATATTTTCCAAGACAGATAAAGGAATATCAGATATTTTATTAGCATTTGAAATTCCTGACTCCAAAACCCAGCTGAAAAATCGATCGTATTCCTTGAGGTATTCGTACAAGGTTGTAAAACTGTAGGGAACGGCAAGCTTAGATTGGTAGTATTCCAAAACATACCAGGGCATGATTTGTTTTAGTTTGTCGATTCGTTCCAGTAAAATCTCACGTTTCATGTATTTTCTCCATAAATAAGTCTACTAGTAGTATAGCATAGACTTATACATTTTTCAAGAAAATTATAGTTTTTCGGAAAGATATTATAGGGGTTTTTTAAAGTGATAAAAAGACTTAGACCTGCAAACAAAACAGATCTAAATCTTTGGAGTTATTATTGTGAATCATTATTTAGTGCTTTTTCTAGTTTCCAAATACTAAACCAGAATGAAATAGTCAACAGAATAAGGAAAATGATAAAGAACTCACCCACTAAACTTCTGTTAATACTACACAACTGAAGAGCTATATATAGTCTTATTTTTACCAAAGTTCAATTATTTGTATGTGAAATGTTTTATCAGTAAAAAAGAGGGGAAGTCCCCCTCTCAAGATTTTATTTGACTGCTTCTTTCAAAGCATCTACCTTGTCCAAACGTTCCCATGGAAGGTCGATATCTGTACGTCCCATGTGTCCATAAGCTGCTGTTTGACGGTAAATTGGACGCTTAAGGTCCAGCATTTGGATAATCCCTGCAGGGCGAAGGTCAAAGATTTGACGAGTTGCTTTTTCAAGCTTGCTTTCAACTACTCTTCCTGTACCAAAGGTATCGATACGGACAGAAACAGGCTGGGCAACACCGATAGCATAAGCCAATTGCACTTCCGCCTTCTTAGCAAGACCTGCTGCAACGATATTCTTGGCAATATAACGAGCCGCATAAGAGGCTGAACGGTCCACCTTAGTCGCATCTTTACCAGAGAAGGCACCACCACCGTGACGAGAGTAGCCACCATAAGTATCTACGATAATCTTACGGCCAGTCAAACCTGAGTCTCCTTGAGGCCCACCGATTACAAAACGTCCAGTTGGATTGATGAAGAATTTTGTTTGCTCATCCAAGTAAGAGGCTGGAATAACTTCTTTGATAACCTTGTTAATGACATCATTGTGAATTTGTTCGTTGCTGACTTCTGGATCGTGTTGAGTTGAAATAACAACTGTGTCCACACGTACTGGACGGTCATTTTCATCATACTCAACCGTAACTTGTGATTTTGCATCTGGGCGAAGATAACTGATTTCACCAGACTTACGAAGTTCTGCCAGACGACGAACCAATTTATGACTGAGTGAAATTGGCAATGGCATAAGCTCTTCTGTTTCATCCACTGCAAATCCAAACATGAGCCCTTGGTCTCCAGCACCAATCAAGTCAAGTGGGTCTTGATCAGCATTTCCACGGACCTCCAAGGCTTCGTTAACACCTTGGGCGATATCCGGTGACTGCTCAACAAGTGACGGATGGACTCCCACCGTCTCAGCAGAAAAACCATACTCTGTATTGGTATAGCCAATCTCTGCAATGGTATCACGAACCACACGGTTAATATCCACATAGGCATTTGTAGAAATTTCACCAAAAACGTGGACGGAACCAGTATATACAGCTGTCTCAGCAGCAACGTGCGCCTCTGGATCCTTGGCTAAAATAGCATCCAAAATCGCATCTGAAATTTGGTCTGCAATCTTATCTGGATGCCCCTCAGATACAGATTCAGACGTGAATAATTTACGTTCTGACATAAAAATGTCCCCCCTTAAAAATAGTGTTATAGAGTTACAAAGTACTGATAGGTATTTTCATTTTCTAAGAGTTACGACGCGAAAGAAATAAAAACGATACTTTTTTATTTCTGAAACTAGTAAGGCGCATAGGGTGACCACCCTATAGCGACAACCGTAGAATGACGAACGACTTTGGAGCCGTCATTCTTTACGAGTTGCGACTCGAAAGAAAAAATAGAAATTTCTACCATCTTATCGGGACTATATAACTTTACCATTATACCATTTTTAAGCGCAATTTGCAGTCTATATACTCAATAAAAATCAAAGAACAGCTTTTTGATTGTAGATAAAACTGACTAAATCAGTAGTATATACCTAATACAAGATGACGCTAACTTGTTTTGAAGAGTATTAATGTATTGTTTCAATTTCTACTAATCTATTTTCAATAGGTGTTTAACAACCTTAATATTATGCGTACTATTATTTTCAAACTATCGTGTCCTGAACAATAGTTTGAAAATGAAAAGGGACCTTATTCTTTTTGTAACCTTTCTGTAATAATTCTCTGCTGAAAAAATGATAAAATAGGTATGTACTGTTAAGGAGAGAATAATGCCCGTAAGAAAATTACAATCCTATGAGGTAGACTATCAAGAAGAATTGCACCAGCAGGTTCCTCGCTATCAAGATTATACACCTGAAGAGCAATCTGATACCAATCTCAAGGAAATCCTATTTTTTGTTAATATCGCTGTTTTTTGTATCTGTATTGCTATCTTTAGTTTTATCTTTTTAGCATTAAAATTATCAACTGCTCTTGCATTTGTTGCAGCAATCGGATCCAGCTTACTTGTTTTAAAAGTCCAACGCTCTATTATCAAACGAAAATTTAGAAGATAAATCATATCCCACGTCTAATCAAGTTAGTTTATAAAAAATTAAGGAAAACAGAGGAATTTAAGATGAGTAACACATTTTTCATCTTAAATTCCTCTGTTTTTTTGACCAGCTTGCCAAATATAATTATCTACTTAATTGAATAACGTGTAACCTTTTCTAATAAATGTTCTCCAAACATCCTAAACTGTAAAATCAATTAGTCCCTACCCTTTTACCATTATCTTCTCCAAAATATGCTATAATAATACCAAAAGATAAAGAAGGAAAATCTATGATTAAACTACTTGCCTTGGATATGGACGGAACCCTCCTCAATGAAGCCAAGGAAATCCCACAAGCCCACATCACTGCTATTCACCAAGCCATTGAAAAAGGTGTCAAACTGGTTCTCTGTACGGGACGCCCGCTTTTCGGTGTCCTCCCCTATTATAAAAAACTGGGGCTTGACCTCCAGAATGAGTATGTCATTGTTAACAACGGTTGTTCAACTCACCAGACAAGTGACTGGGGGCTAGTTGATTGGCAAGAACTCAGTCCATCTGACATTGAATACCTCTATGACCTAGCTGAAAAGAGTGATGTTCAGTTGACTCTTTTTGATGAGGAACATTATTTTGTTCTCGGTGGCAAGCCCAATGAAATCATTCAAAATGATGCTAAGCTAGTCTTTTCGGACTTAACTGAAATTTCACTAAAGGAAGCTACCAGTGGCAAGTATCGGATGTTCCAAGGTATGTTTTTAGGAACAGAGAGCCAAACAGACGATTTTGAGCAACGTTTTGCTGAAGAACTCTGCCAACGATTTAGCGGAGTTCGTTCGCAGCCTGTCATTTATGAAGCTATGCCACTTGGAACGACAAAGGCTACTGCTCTTTCTCGACTAGCAGAGATTTTGAATATCGAGCCATCAGAAATCATGGCCATGGGCGATGCCAATAACGATATAGAAATGCTCCAGTTTGCAGGGCTTGGTATTGCAATGGGAAATGCCAGCGATTATGTCAAATCCCTTGCGGATGCCGTTACAGCAAGCAACGAAGAAGACGGCGTTGCGCGTGCCATTGAGAAATATATTTTATAATCAAGAAGCCCAGTTCGTGTCAACTGGGTTTTGCTATTTAAGAATTCCTAAAACTTTAGAAACTCTTTAGAAATCCTTGAGCTTTCTTTGATTTCTATGCTTTATACTAAAATTATCAAAATAAATCAAAAGGAGAGAATCATGAAAACAGTACTCGACATTCATGGATTGTCCAAAAACTTTGACAAACAAGCTATCCTTCAGGATCTTCATCTAACGATAAGAGAGGGAGATATTTATGGACTTATCGGGAAGAACGGAGCTGGGAAGACCACTTTGATAAAAATCATTACGCAACTACTGTTTGCGGATAAAGGAACTGTTTCCCTCTTTTCTAGTCAATCGGAAAATGAGTGGACCAAGGCTCTATCTCGAGTAGGTTCAGTGATCGAATCCCCCGTAGCTCATAATCACTTAACAGCCTACCAAAATCTGAAATATTACTGTATGATTCGCCATATTCCAAATGCTGATCAAGTCATTCGAGAAACACTGGATTATGTAGGTTTATCTGATACAGGTAAGAAAGTCTTTCGTGATTTCTCTCTTGGAATGAAACAAAGACTTGGGATCGCCATTGCCCTTCTATCTAAACCAGACTTCCTAATTTTAGATGAGCCTATCAATGGGCTTGACCCAATCGGTATCAAAGAATTTCGTCTGATGATTCAACGGCTCAATCAAGAAAAAGGGATAACCATTCTCATCTCTAGCCATATCTTGTCAGAACTCTATCTCCTAGCCAATCGCTTTGGTATTTTAGATCAAGGCAAGATTATCCGTGAAATCAGTAAAGCTGAATTTGAAACACTAAGTGAGGATTATATTGTGCTTAAGACAGCTGACCAAGAGAAAGCTTGTCAAGTATTGAAAGAACAAATCCAGCTCCAGTTCAAGGTTGTTAATCCAGAAAATGAAATCCACATCTTTGGTCAGGAACAAGATGTCAAACAGATTCTCAAAGAATTAACCTTGGCAGATGTCGCTATTGACGAGATTTACTATGCCCGTCAAAACCTAGAAGAATACTTCACTCAATTGGTCGAATAGGAGGAAAATCATGATACATACCATTCAAGCAGACTTTTACCGTCTTTTCCGTTCCAAAGGATTCTGGATTACAGAGGTCATTCTCTTTGTACTCATGTTAATGGGGGCTATTTTTGGAGCTACTGGTCATCTGATGACAATCAATACAGAAGAACCAGAAATTCCAACTCATGGTTGGGACAGTATACAAGCACTTATTAATGCATCTAGTCAAGGTTCAAACCTCGTTTTTCTCTGCATCGTCCTAGCCTGCCTCGTTCTTGGAGTTGATTTAATCGGAAAACTCTATAAAAATAGTTTAACAGTGGGTGTTTCTCGTACCGAGTTTTTCCTTGCCAAAGCCTTTGTACTTGCTAGTATCGCTTTCTTACAACTTATCCTTAGCCTTGTGATTGCCTTTATTCCAGCAACGATCTTAAATGGATTTGGAACTATGCCTGATGGCTTTATCGGCAATCTATTGACAACCATTTCCCTTCAATTTCTTTGCCTTCTTGCTTGGCTTTCCATTGTTTCCTTCATTCTCTATGTGAGTCATTCTTATCTTGCAGTATTTATTGGTTATTTGGTCAGCTCTATCTTACTTTCTATGCCAATGCTCCTTTTTCCAAATATCAAAATTTTACCATATTTGTCCTTACAATTTGCCTATGCTATGACTACTAATAGTGAGTCCATTTTCTATACCCTTATAGTTAGCTTAGCTGTTATTGTAATCTTTAATCTAAGTGGACTGGCAGTTTTCAAAAAGAAAAGTCTATAATAAAACGACCTCCTCTAGCCTACAGAGGAGGTTTATTTCGTTAAAAGTAAATGAAAACCGACAACCATTGCCCATCTGTGCTTAGTTTCATCTCTGCACCGAGAAGATGGCATAATTCCTCAGTGATATAAAGGCCTAAACCAGAGGATTCTTCAGTATCTGATAGATTTTCAGAATAAAAACGATTGCTGAGATTTTCTATTTTTTTGATGGGCTGTTTGACAAGGTTTGCAATCTCTAAGACAAGCTGTTCCTTTTCCTTTCTCAAAGATAGCCGCGCTTCTTCCTTACCATGTTTGAGGACATTTCCAAGCAGATTTTGTAAAATTCGATCCAGTAAGTCTTCATCAGTCCTCGTTGTTAAAGCAGCTTCAACCTTAAAATCAAGCGTGATATTTGCTGCCTGAAAAACATCATAATAGGCCAGAGTCTTTTTGGTGATAAAAGTTGAAAGATCAACTTCTTCCAGTTTCGGTTTGACAGCCCCTTCCATCAAACGACGATATTCTAGGAGAGCTTCCAAACGTTTGGAAACTAAATCAAGATGCTGGGCTATTTTTTGTAGGGTTTCTGCTTTGTTTTCAGGAGACTTTATCAATTGTTGGGTGTAGCCTGAAGCGATAGTCAAAGGCGTACGAATATCATGGGCGATATTGCTGATGGCCATATCCAGAGTCTGCTTTTCCCTTTTCATAACCAATCGAGATTGTTCCACTTCTTGAAATAAATTCTCAATCTGCTGGTAGAGATGTAAAAAATGTTTGGAAAAAATGCTGACCCCTACTCTTTTCATACTACCTGTGAGAATCTTGTCTTCAATCTGTTGACTCAAGTTTCTAAGTGCTAGATGGTAGCGAATCAATGCAATCGATAAAATAATTAGGAGTACTAGTAGGACAAAAATTATCATGTAGGTCATTGCTTGTCTCCTTTTAATCTTACCCCAACTCCCCAGATGGTTTCAATATATTCTTGATTGGGGTCAAGCTGGTTTAATTTTTTACGAAGATTACTCAAATGCGTATTGAGGGTATTATCTCCAGGTAGATAGCTCTCCTCCCAGACCAATTCATAAAGTTCTTCCTTGGTAAAAATTTTCTTTGGATGTTTGAGAAGAGTTTGGAGAATCAAGCATTCTTTCTTGGCAAGACGAATAGTTTCCTGACTATTTTTGATTTCAAAACTTTCTGCATCAAACTGGATATTTTTCAAGTTTTGTGGCAGATTTTCAGTTTTTTCTACTTCAATAGGCTGTTTTTCTGCACTTTGACGTAATTGAACGGTAATTCTGGCAAAGACTTCGTCCAAATCAAAAGGTTTGACTATGTAATCATTGGCACCGTCTAAGAGGTATTGACTGATTAACTTCTTATCGCTCAAAGCCGTTAGCATAATGACTGGAATTTGACTTTCTTCCCTGATAGCTTTTAAAACCTGATCCCCATTTTTCCCAGGAAGCATGATATCGAGCAAAACGAGGTCAATCCCACCTTGGTCAAAAAGCATGATTCCTTCTGTACCAGAAAAGGCTTGAATCACCTCATGCTCCTCGGTAAGTAGTGTTCGCAAAATCTCTTGAATGTCACTATTGTCTTCAATAACCAATATCCTAGCCATAAATACCAACCTTTCTGCAACTATTATAGCATGTTTTATTGATAAAGCTTAAACAGAAAAGCTTTTTCTTCTTTTTCATTAAAATCGTGCAACTTTTTTCAGACAGTTTTAAAAGATTGATTTCCTTATATTTTTCCTTTATACTGGATAAAAAGGAGAATAATATGTCAGAAACAAATCACGAAATTGATTCAAATTTTGCAGGTCGTTTAAATATCCTGCGTGCGGGTGTTCTTGGTGCCAATGATGGGATTATTTCCATTGCTGGTGTGGTTATCGGGGTTGCCAGTGCTACGACCAATATCTGGATTATCTTTTTATCAGGATTTGCGGCTATCTTGGCTGGTGCCTTTTCTATGGCTGGTGGAGAATATGTATCCGTTTCAACTCAGAAAGATACCGAGGAAGCAGCCGTTGCGCGTGAGCAAGTCTTGCTAGACCAAGATATGGAGCTAGCCAAAAAATCCCTCTATGCTGCCTATATTCAAAATGGCGAGTGCGAAACTTCTGCCCAACTCTTGACCAACAAGGCCTTTCTTAAGAATCCACTCAAGGCTTTAGTAGAGGAAAAATACGGGATTGAGTATGAAGAGTTTACCAATCCTTGGCACGCTGCCATTTCCAGCTTTGTTGCCTTTTTCCTTGGAAGTTTGCCTCCAATGCTCTCAGTGACTATTTTCCCAAGTGAATACCGCATCCCTGCTACTGTCCTTATCGTCGGTGTGGCCCTTCTTCTCACTGGTTACACTAGTGCCAAACTTGGAAAAGCCCCAACCAAAACAGCTATGATTCGGAACCTAGCTATTGGTCTCTTGACCATGGGAGTTACCTTCCTGCTCGGACAACTTTTCAGCATTTAATACTCTTCGAAAATCTCTTCAAACCACGTCAGCTTCGCCTTGCCGTATATATATGTAACTGACTTCGTCAGTTCTATCTGCAACCTCAAAACAGTGTTTTGAGCTGACTTCGTCAGTTCTATCTACAACCTCAAAGCAGTGCTTTGAGCAACCTGCGGCTAGCTTCCTAGTTTGCTTTTTGATTTTCATTGAGTATAAAATACAAGAATACCTCGATTTTGAAGTCGAGGTATCTTTTTTTACATTTGCACAATCTTGCGATAGCTTCTAGAAGTAATCATGAAAATCAGCACATAGGCGATGAGGAAGATAGCGCAGATAGACAAGGTCACAATCAACATCATTGTCGTATCCAGTACACCAATCACTTTTAAAATCAGACTAAGCATATGGTAGGCAAAGGCTAAATGTATGAAGGCAAAAAGCAAAGGAAGGAAGAAAACAGTTAAAACTTGTTTGTTAATGGTTTGCTTGATTTGCTTTTGATCTAAACCGACTTTCTGCAAGATAATAAAGCGCTCACGGTCTTCATATCCTTCAGAAATTTGCTTGTAGTAGATGACCAGAACGGTTCCGACCATAAAGATAATGGATAGGAAAATACCAATAAAGAAGACACCGCCAAAGAGGACACTCATTTGAGCACCAGCATCTGCTAGAGTGCTACCATATACATAGTTACCTTCAGTGTTTAATTGAGCATTAAACTTTTGTAAGTATTTTTCATATTCTTCAGCGACTTTGAGTTGCTCTTCTTCACTGATACTTACATTCATACCACCGTAAAACTGATTATAGATATCCGAATCTGGGAATTGGTCCAAAAAGGCTTGTAAATTAGGTACAACAAGGTAATTGTAATCAGAAGTCAAGATATTAAACTGATTTGGGACATGGTTGACAATAAAATCTTTAGTAAATTCTTCTTTGACAGAAAATTGATGATCATTTAGAGTTAGAGCTTTCTGTTCTTTAACTCCCTCATTCTTTGCAAAGAGTCCGACCTCATTTCCTGATAGAGACAGTTTTTGACCAGCCATAGTTTCATAATCTTTTTGGTCAAATACCATAAAAACTGTTTTGACTTGGACACGGTTTTGTCCTTTTTCAAATATGGTTAACTTGCTACCTTCTTGGTTTGCAACACCAAAGTAAGCGTAACGAAGAACTTCTTTCTCTTTAATCTTATAACCTTTGTCACTTGCAAACTGGCTCAAGAGTTTGTCCAAGTCTTCTTTTTCAACATTTTGCCCTGAAACCCCAAAATCATGAGGATTTAGAACTTTTTTAAAGCTTTCTGCGGAATTGAAAATGCTTGTCGCTGCTGACATGGTTACCAAAACCATTGTTGACAAGATAGCGATGGTTGCTAGTCCAACCGCATTTTTCTTCATACGGAAAATCAAGTTGGAAACAGAGATGAGGTTATTAGGTTGGTAATAGTATTTCTTGTTTTTCTTTAAGATTTGGAGGAAGACTGTAATTCCTGCATTAAACAAGAGATAAGTACCAAAGATAACCAGCAAAACAGCTAGGAAAAAGGTTGTTAAGGCTGTAAGAGGATCGGTTACCGTAAGGGCAAGATAGTAGCCAATCCCTAAACTAATGGAACCAAGAATCGTTTGGAGAGGAAGGAAGCGACCTTTTTTCTCACCGCTAGCTTTCTCACGCGAGAGCTGGAGGGCATTCATACGGGCGATTCGAAGGGCATTCAGGAATATGAGGCCAAGGAAAATCAAACCGAAGACAACAAGTACTGCAATGACAACTTTCATCTGAAAGGTAGCGACCAGCTCAACCTTCAATTTCATCAGTTTGAGCAAGAAAGCGAAAATCAACTTGTCAAACAAGGCTCCAATACCGATACCTGCTCCAACAGTTAGAATCCCAAATAGCACTAACTCCTTAAAGGTCATACTGATTAGATGGCGCTTCTCCAAGCCCAACATTCCATAAATCCCCAGTTCCTTGGAACGGTTTTTCATGACAAAACTATTGGCATAGAGGACGATAATGGCTGACGCAAGTGTGACAATCACCATACCAAATCCAAGTGTAGCTTGAATGGTTTCCCCTCCACGAATTTCTGCAATCTTGGGATTAAAGGTTAGAGAGTAAAAGAGATAGGTGACAGTGACTGCCAAGAGAACAGCCAGCGCAAAAGGATAGTAGAGTTTGCGGTTTTTAATCAAGTTCGATACCGCTAACTTATTGGTTAATCGAAACATACTAATTCACCTCGCTTGCCATGACAGTCAAGGTATCAGAAATTTCTTGGAACATCTGACGCTCTGTCTTCTCTCCACGGTAGATTTGATTGTAAAGAATGCCGTCTTTGATAAAGAGTACACGTTTAGCTCTGCTAGCTGCTGCTGTTGAGTGGGTTACCATAAGAATGGTTTGGCCACGCTCATTGATTTCATCAAAAACATCAAGAAGAGCAGCAGATGATTTGGAGTCAAGGGCTCCTGTTGGCTCATCCGCAAGGAGAATTTCAGGTTCTGTGATGATGGCGCGGGCTACTGCTACACGCTGTTTCTGCCCACCAGAAATCTCGTAAGGGTACTTTTCTTGCAATTGGTTTATTCCTAGATTCTCAGCTGTCACCACCAATTTCTTCATCATCTCAGTAATGGGTCTTCTTGACAAGACAAGCGGAAGCAAGATATTGTCTTTAACAGACAGAGTATCTAGCAAGTTAAAATCTTGAAAGACAAAGCCCAATTTTTCACGACGGAAACTAGAAGCTTGTGAATTTTTAATGGTTGCGGTGTCAGTTCCATTCAAGTAAACCTGACCACGACTTGGTTTATCCAGCATAGCTAGGATATTGAGAAGAGTTGATTTACCAGAACCAGACTCACCCATGATGGCAACGTAGTCACCTTTTTCCACGGTAAAGTGAATATCCTTGAGGGCCTCTACTTGGTTGCCCTGAAAACGAGTTTTATAAATTTTTTGAACGTGTTTTACATCTAAAAGTGTCATGAGAATCTCCTTTCTTAATATCCCATCAAATGAAATGTTGCTTGCATCATAGCGCATCCCAGCTGAACGCGCTCGATATCTTTGTGGCTTGGTTTTCTTGTTTTCTTCTGTAAGATTTGTTTCATGATGTTACTCCTTTGTTCTTTATGAGTCTAGTTTACATCAAAAAAAGACCGCTTGCCATAACCTAACCTTACAAAAAAGACTTTAATCTTACATTTTTGTAAGATTGGGGGAATGTAGACAAAATTATTTATAAAATGATTTGATTTCCTATTTTTAAAATTGTAAAATATAAGTGTAAAAAGGCTTACTTTGGAAAGGAGGAAGCGGAAACTAACATTTGAGTAAGCTTACCTAGATAACATACCATTAAATTGAACACTTGCAAGTCGTTCAACCTATAAGGAAAGAAGATGCGCTTTAATGAAACAGAAAGAACATATACTCATCGGACTTCTCTATCTGCTCTCTCTCCTCTCTCCATTCATCGGTCAGCTCTTAGTTGAAAAGACATACTTTATCGGTACAAAATCTACAGCTACTGCTTATGCTATTTGCTGGCTATCAGTTGTTATCAGTATCCATCATTTATCAAAAAATGTATTGTCTCAGCATGAAAAATCAGATTAGAAATCTAAGTTCAAAATAATATTTTTAGTTTACAGATGAGACTGGCGAAATATTATTAAAAGTAAAAAAGCTTTAAATCAAGCAGTTTAGACTATTGATTTAAAGCTTTTTTCTTATTCCAAATCTTCTGTAGAACCTCACCAAAACCAGCCCTCATTATCGTCAATGGCTTGGGCTTCTTTACGTTTGCGTGGGCCTGTTCCGTACATTTCTGCTTCGATGTCTTCCTTGGTTGGCATGATAGAAGCTAGTATGATATAGATAATCACGCCAAGTCCAAAGTTTGCAACTGTAAAAATGGCAAACAAGAAACGAACAAGGGTAACATCAAAGTTCCACTTGTCTGACAGACCTGCCAGAACTCCTGAAATCATGCGATTTCGTCTCATTTTATAAAATTTACTGTTCATGATATTTCCTCTTTCTGCTAGGTTAGTCATAGTATATCATGGGTAGGCTCGGCTTTCATCAGTCCTCAGGCTGATTTATTAGTAGCAATTTACCTCGACAAAGTCCACAGCGATAGCGTTTAGTATCAATCCTTCTCTTGCGATGATACCTTTGCTGGCAGGATTGGCAACGATAAAGCTTGATTTGTTTGGAGTTACTATTAGGCAAGGACGGTACAAAGCGTAATCCATCCACTGCTTTCAATAGTTCCTTAAAATCTCGATCCTTGTGTTGATATCCCTTCCCTTGAAAATAGAGGTGATAGTGACAGAGTTCATGGCGAACAATTTTCCTAAAAACATCCAGACCCAGTTCCTGATAAACCTTGGGATTAAAATCCAAATGCCCATCTTTGGGGAAAAATCGCCCACCTGTCGAACGTAGACGAGAATTCCACTGGACATGATGGATAAAAGGTCTGCCGAAGTCTTCTAGTGAAACCTGCTTAACGTAATCAGTCAGTTTCATTTGGAGCGAGGAGCGACAGATTGACTTTTTCACGTTCAGTATCAATTTTCTTAACCCAGACTGTCACCAAATCACCAACAGATACCACTTGGCTGGGATGTTTGATAAATTTGCGACTCATGTGGGAAATATGAATCAAACCGTCCTCGTGAATCCCGATATCAACGAAGGCACCGAAATCAACGACGTTACGCACCACACCTTCTAGCTTCTGGCCGACAACAAGATCCTTGATATCCAGTACATCTTGACGGAGAACTGGAGCATCAAAGGAATCACGGAAATCTCGACCTGGTTTGAGAAGGTCTGCAATGATATCTTTAAGAGTTTCGGGACCAAGGTCTAGCTCTTGCGCTATTTCCTTGACTGAAAGGGACTTGAGTTTACTTTGGGCTTCTTCATTCAGATCCTTGATATCCAAGCGTTTGAAGAGTTCCTTAACAGCAGCGTAATTTTCTGGGTGAACTCCTGTATTATCAAGGATATTGCTACTTTCAGGAATACGAAGGAAACCAGCTGCCTGCTCAAAGGCCTTGGCTCCCAGACGAGGAACTTTCTTGATTTGGGCGCGTGAAGTGATTTTTCCTTCTTCTTCACGGTATTTGACGATATTTTCAGAGATGGTTTTATTGAGTCCAGCTACGTGGGAAAGAAGAGCTGGGCTGGCCGTATTGACATTGACACCGACTTGGTTTACCACTGTATCCACGACAAAATCCAGACTTTCAGATAGTTTCTTCTGGCTGACATCATGCTGGTATTGGCCGACACCAATTGACTTAGGATCGATTTTGACCAATTCCGCAAGAGGATCTTGCAAACGACGGGCGATAGAAATAGCAGAGCGTTTTTCAACAGTCAAGTCTGGGAACTCCTGACGAGCAAGTTCACTGGCAGAGTATACAGAAGCACCACTTTCATTGACGATAACATAGCTGACCTCAGGAAAATCTTTCAGAACTTCCGCCACAAAGGCTTCACTTTCACGACTGGCCGTTCCGTTTCCGATGGCAATAATTTCCACGCCGTATTGACCAATCAAGTCTACCAAATCTTTCTTGGCTTCTTCTATTTGACGAGCTGATGCTGGCTTGACAGGATAAATGACCTGAGTTGTCAGCATTTTTCCTGTTGCATCCACGACAGCTAGCTTGGCACCTGTACGAAAGGCAGGGTCAAATCCAAGAACCACGCGCCCTTTCAGCGGAGCAACCAAGAGAAGATTGCGCAGGTTGTCAGAAAAGAGTTGGATAGCTCCTTCTTCTGCTTTCTCAGTCAATTCTGTCCGAATACGTCGCTCGATAGCAGGCAAAACTTTTTTCTTAACTGACTGTTGAACAACTTCATCAATATGGGTATTTTTTACCTTGAAACGAGCAGCAAAGAAGGCAAGAATACGGTCTGTTGCATGTTCAAAACCGACCTTCAAGACACCTAGCTTCTCCCCACGATTAAGGGCCAAGGTACGATAACCCTGCATATTTCCAACTGTCTCTGAAAAATCATAGTAAATCTGAAAGACCTGCTTTTCATCAAGAGTTTCATCCTTGACTTGAGAAGTGAGTTTAGAGTGTCTCAGCACCTCCTGATAAGTCATGGAGCGCAAAGTCACATCTTCCGATAAGGCTTCTACCAAAATATCAACTGCACCGGCCAAGGCTTCCTTACCAGTCGCAAATCCTTCACAGACGAACTTTTCAGCCTCTTTCTCTAAGCCAGCTACATTCTGCAAAATCAAGCGAGCAAGCGGAAAGAGGCCCGCTTCACGAGCAATTGTTGCCTTGGTCCGACGTTTTTCCTTGTAAGGAAGGTAGAGTTCTTCTACGTCGGCTAATTTTTCAGCAGCTAAAATAGCTTCTTCCAACTCCTTGGTCAACTTGCCTTGCTCTTGAATCTTAGCCAAAACAGCTTCCTTACGGTCGTTGAGGTTGGTCAGACTTTTATCCAAGTCAATAATGGCCTTAATCGCCACCTCATCCAGACTACCAGTCATGTCCTTGCGATAACGCGCGATAAAGGGAATAGTCGCCCCTTCAGCTGTCAAACTTAGAACGGTATCAATTTGCTTTAACGTCACTCCCAAATCCTGAGAGATTTTTTCATATTTTTTATCCATGAATCTATTATACCACAAGCTGGAAGGCTTGCTCCAATCCTTTTCATACTCAATTAAAATCAAAAATCAAACTAGGAAGCTAGCCACAGACTACTCAAAACACCGTTTTGAGGTAGTAGATAAGACTGACGAAGTCAGCTCAAAACACGGTTTTGAGGTTGTGGATAAGACTGACGAAGTCAGTTACCTATACCTATGATATCTACGGCAAGGCGAAGCTGACGTGGTTTGAAGAGATTTTCGAAGAGTATCAACTATCGAAAACAAATTAAAAAACTCCCTTTTCCTCAAAATAATAGTATAATAGAGGTAGAATTTAGAATCGAGGTACACCTATGGCTGTAAAATTTACAAAACGAGACGACTTGGACAAGATGTTTGAAGAGTTTGCTAAACTCCCAGATTTGAAACAAGTCACTTTCCCTGATGACAAAGAGAAAAAAGCCAAAACAGAAAAGAAAAACTAGATGACTGCTTTTCAACAACTCCCATCTAGTGTACTTCAAACTGGTGCGATTTTTCTCTCTATAATCATTGAAGCCCTTCCCTTCGTTCTGATAGGAAGCATTGTCTCAGGGCTGATTGAGGTCTATATCACACCTGACAAGGTTTATCATTTTCTCCCTCGAAATCGTTGGGGGAGAATCTTTTTTGGCACCTTCGTCGGGATACTTTTCCCTTCTTGTGAATGTGGAATCGTCCCCATTATCAATCGTTTTCTGGAAAAAAAGGTTCCCAGTTACACGGCCGTTCCTTTTCTTGTGACAGCACCTGTTATCAATCCCATTGTTCTCTTTGCGACCTATTCTGCCTTTGGTAATTCCTTCCACATCGCCCTGTTACGAGCTCTGGGTTCCATTCTTGTGGCTGTAATACTAGGAATTTTTCTAGGATTTTTCTGGCAAGAACCGATTCAAAAAGAAAATCGGTTGGCCTGTCATGAGCATGATTTTTCTCACTTAAGTCCTGCAAAAAAAGTTTTTCAGGTCTTTGTGCAAGCCATTGATGAGTTTTTTGATACGGGGCGTTATTTGGTATTTGGCTGTCTCTTTGCCTCTGTTATACAGGTCTACGTTCCAACTCGGATTCTGACCTCTATCAGTGCAACCCCTATTTTTGCCATCCTGCTCTTGATGCTTTTGGCCTTTCTTCTCTCTCTCTGCAGTGAGGCGGATGCCTTTATCGGTGCTTCTCTTCTCTCAAGTTTCGGCTTGGCACCAGTTCTGGCCTTTCTGGTGATTGGTCCAATGCTGGATATCAAAAATATTCTCATGATGAAAAATTACTTGAAAGCACGATTTATCAGTCACTTCATTACTATTGTGACTCTTGTCGTCTTAGTGTATTCTCTCTTGATTGGAGTCATCCTATGATTCGATTTTTAGTTTTAGCTGGCTATTTTGAACTGACCATTTATCTCCATCTGTCGGGCAAATTAAACCAGTACATCAACATGCACTATTCCTATCTGGCCTATATCTCCATGGTGCTTTCCTTTATTTTGGCAATTGTTCAACTGTATATCTGGATGAAGCAAGTCAAAACCCACAGTCATCTGAACAGCCGATTGGCCAAGATGACGAGTATTTCTCTCCTGTCTATTCCACTTGTCATCGGCTTAACTTTCCCAACTGTCAGCTTGGATTCTCAGACCGTTTCAGCTAAAGGTTATCATTTCCCCCTATCGGAAGGAACGGATCTAGCCATTCAGACAAGCGAAGGGACGACCAGCCAATATTTGAAACCAGATACCAGTTCTTATTTTTCAAAATCAGCCTATGAAAAGGAGATGCGAACAGCGGCGGATAAATACTTGTCCCAGGATAACATTCAGATTACCAATGAAAACTATATGGAAGTCATGGAAGCTATCTACGACTATCCAGATGAGTTTGAGGGCAAGACAGTCCAGTTCACAGGTTTTGTCTATAACGACCCCAGTCATGCCAATAGCCAATTTTTGTTCCGCTTCGGCATTATTCACTGTATCGCAGATTCTGGTGTCTATGGTTTGTTGACCAAGGGAAATACCCGTCAGTACGAGAACAATACCTGGATAACAGCCAAAGGAAAACTGGTCAATTACTACCATAAAGAACTCAAACAAAACCTCCCAACCTTGGAAATCGAAAGCTTTACCAAAGTCGATAAACCAGAAAATCCCTATGTGTATCGCGTGTTTTAAAAAGCAAACCAAGTTCATAAAAAACTCTAAGCAGGCAGAGCCTGCTAACTCATGACAGAAAAAGATGTTTAGCCTATAATGAAGGTGAACAATACCAATCCGTGGTGTTTAATAGGGCTTTTCCTAGCCTGTTAAAAAAACTGGATGAACAAGAGTCATGAGATAACTCGAATATGCCTTGAGCATGAAAATATCTTACTAGTAGCCTCTTGTTCTATTGTTCAAATAGTTAACAGGAGGTTTTTATAATGGAAGTCATGATTGAAACGTGTTTGTATTCTTTTGAATCAGTAACTATTCCAATTTATCTATCTTGAAATAAATAAATAAAATCCCTTTGTAATACTATAAAAAATAACTAACAAAGAAATAACTATAAGACTCGGTTGCCAGAAACCTGATATATCTACTAAACTACGGCCTAAAAATTGGCCAATAAGGCTAACTAAAATTAAAATAATTAAATTGAAAATTACTGACACTAATAAAATTAACACCGAATGTATTATTGCCTCGCCTATACGTATTTTAAAAAGTTGTAATCTTGACACTCCCAGTGTCTTTAACTGTTTAATGTCCTCAATATCTTTATTAGAAGATAAAATTGTAAGAGAAATAGAACTAGTAATAATCAGAATAATTGGAGCAGACATATAAGCAATAAAGGAAGCTCTTGCTTCGTTTGCTGTATTCATGAATGAATACATATTTTGGGTGTAAAGAATAAACCCAGAAATGAGAGTTACTCCCATGCTCATTGAAGTTTGTATACTTTTCAAATAACTAGGATTGGATAGTAGATTCCAAAAGCCTGTATTAATTACATAATTTTCAGTTGGAAATATCCTCATTAAAAATTTTATTAGAAACATTTGAATTGATGGAGATAGTGATTGAATAATAAGGATGTGAATAATTAATAAAAATAATACTATGCTTGACTGTTTTTCAATTATTTCTTTGTTTCTGATAAAACCTGCTGAAACAATAGAACCTATACATAGTAACCATAGGAATAAACGAACAGAGATGTTAACAAATCCAGCTACTGTAACTTTTCTTTTTTTCTTTTTTGGTTTTAATATTGATGATATTTTAAGTATTCGACTTGAATAAAAGTAAGCCCCTATCCCGACAATTGTTGGGACTATGAAAATACTCAATAAAATTGATTGAATGTTGGCTGTAATAACTAAATCAGGTAACTCATCTCTTCCTAATAAATTTTGTAAAAATTTGTAGTAACTATCTGCCATGATAAATGAAAGTATTGTACCAATACTACTAACAATCACTGCCATTAAATAAAACTGTCCAGATACTAATAAAGATAGCTGAGTTCTGCTTGCGCCTAAGATAGCCCATAATTGGTAATCCTTTTTAAAGATATCTTTTAGCAGTCTTATAGTATTTGAAATAAGGAAAAATAGAGTAGTCCCGCCAAAAATTATTAGCATTTGAAAAAGTTGTGAAGCGTTAATATTAGCAGTCTGTATTGAACTAGCAATACCAAATAAAGATGTTCCAACAATCAGGCTAGATACAAATAGTAATGGTATTGTTCCTAACCATTGCCTTTTTGAGTACTGAAATTGGTAAATGATTAATTTTAGCATAATAAATCCTCCTCAAATTAATCTTTACTACTTTCAAGTGCTTGGTAGAGCTCATCAGCTGAAGGTTTAATAATTTGTCGAGATATTTTTCCGTCTTTTAAAATGAGTGCTCTGTCAGTTTTTGAAGCCAACTCAATATCATGAGTGACCATAAAAACACATTTTCCTTGACTCGCTAAATTACGAAGTGTTTCAAAAATAAGTTTTCTTGAAACGCTGTCCAGAGCTCCTGTTGGCTCATCAGCAAAAATAATTTTACTATCAGCTATTATTGCACGAGTAATAGCCACTTTTTGCTGTTCTCCACCTGATAAGGTAGCAACTAATGATGATAGTTCTGCTTTAAAATTCAAATTATCCAACATTTTTCTTACTTTATTACTATCAACACTCTTTCCTGAGAGTCTCAGAGGAAGTGTAACATTTTCTAGTACAGGTAGAGCAGGTACCAGATTATAATTTTGAAAAATAATTGAAATATCTTGTCTTCTAAATTTAGCAAGCTTCCCTTCTTTTAAGGTATATGGATTTATACCATTGATAACAACTTCGCCACTTGTTGGTTCAGATAAACTTGATAAGCAACTTAGTAAAGTAGACTTTCCAGAACCACTGACACCAAGTATTGATACAAATTCCCCATAATTGACAGATAAAGAAACATCTTTCAAAATAGAGACAGTTTTGTCTTGCCCTAACAAAAATTCTTTTGAAAGGTTTAAGACTTTAACAGCTACATTATTAACCATAATAAATCCTCCTGATTCCAGTATCATCTTTGATTTAATTATACAATATTGGAATTCTATTAATATCAAGTAAGTAATTTATGAAACGTATTTTTAATGGATAAAATTTCTATTTCCTCTGAATCTCTAATAAAGGTCTTTAGCGAACTAAGAATTCTTTCTATTACCATAATAGTATCATAAATGAGAATTAAAGTTAGCTATAACGAAAATAGGAGCATATGTAAAACTCTAAGCAGGCAGAGCCTGCTAACTCATGACAGAAAAAGATGTTTAGCCTATAGTGCTGGCATTAAAAAATCCTCACACATCACGCAAGGAAATCGCTAAATAAAACAGGCTTTGAGCATGTCGGGATTAATTGCAGCACATTCCAAGGATCCAGCTTTTTCTTCTTTTTACAATCGAATTTCCCAAAGAGTAAGCAAGATGAAAGCCGTCATTTCTTATGCTCATAAGATTCTCAGAATCATTTACAAACTACTCTCCATCAAGCATACTTATCAAAAAGAGAAGGGGCTAGGACTGAGGAAACAGTTCTAACGCCAAAACTAAAAAATTTCAATTACACGCTAGCACAGGAATTGATTTTTGCGCTTTTTTACTGTCTTTTTTCAAATAAAAACACCTCAAAAGTTAGATTTTCTAGCTCTAACTTTTGAGGTGCATCTCATTTATGTATGATAGTCTTTTGATTGTTATTTCACCTTTCTTTGTTAAAAGAAAGAATACTTATTATGAATTTGGATCATCGAGACTACGACCATGTAAACCTTTTTCACGTTGGACTTGTCGTAGTTTTTCTGGTGTAACATCGTTTCCTTCTTCGTCCACAATTTTGATTCCCTCAATGTGGTGACGAACAGTGCGACGATAACCCTCGATGTACTCCTCACGTAGTTTGGCTTGTTCCACTTTTTCTTCTGGTGTCAAGCCTTCTGCTTTTTTCTTTTTAGCAAGCTCGTTGATACGAGCAATTTTTTTCGGATCCATTTCTTCTCCTTTATGATAAGATAAACTCCGTTTGACTGAGTTTATTTAGTATTGATTTGGTTAAAACGAGCAAGCTTAGCTGCTTTTTGAGTTAAATGAGACAAGATTGCCAAACGATTTTGACGGACTGCTTCATTTTCAGCCATAACCATGGTATTCTCAAAGAATGCATCAATGACTGGGCTAAGAGCAAAGAGTTGTTTCAATTGCTGACTGGCAGTCCCTGACAAAACGAGTGATTCTACTGCTTCTGCCAAGGCTTTCTCTTCTTCATTCTCAAAGAGAGCTGGATCAACTGTAGCAACTCCTTCTGCCTTCTCAGCTAAGTTAAATGCACGAGAGAGCGATTCAACAGATGGTTTGAAGTCTTCTTCCTTACTTGCTTCTACGAGAGCACCTGCTGCTTCCAACATATCCGCCACAACAAAGTTTGATCCTGCAAGAACGGCTTCCTTAATATCTTTTGGAGTAGAGCCCATCATCTTATCAACACGAGCCTTGATAAAGTCCATAACCTCTGTCTTATTTTCATAAGTCAAGCTGTCAAATTTCAAAGCATAAAGACTATCAATCAACTCATCCATAGCAATGTGCCAACCAAAGGCATCCAAGATACGAACCACACCTTGCGTCGCACGACGAAGGGCATAAGGGTCATTAGAACCTGATGGAATCAAGCCTACTGAGAAGAAACTCAAAATCGTATCCAATTTGTCTGCAATGGCAAGCACTGCACCTACCTTACTCTCTGGAAGTTCTCCTTCAGCTGATGTAGGCATGTAGTGTTCACAAATAGCAGCTGCCACTGCTGGAGTTTCACCAGCAAGAAGGGCATATTTCTCCCCCATAATTCCTTGGAGTTCGTCAAATTCACCAACCATCCCAGTCAACAAGTCAAACTTGTAAATGGCTGCCGCGCGGGCTAGGTCAACTGTTTCATCCACTGACAAGCCAGCTTTTTCTGCCAAAAGTACAGCGATTTGACCCGTACGAATCATGTGTTCACGAAGGGAACCAATTTTCTCATGGAAGGTGACATTGTTTAATTTTTCAACAAGGTCTGAAATAACCAATTTTTGGTCTTCACGCCAGAAGAATTCTCCGTCTTCCAAACGAGCAACTAAGACTTTTTCATTTCCTTTAATGACATTTTCCAAATGCTCTGCGTTTCCGTTACGGACAGAAATAAAGTTTGGCAAGAGTTTTCCATCTTGATCACGAACAACAAAGTAACGTTGGTGTTCCTTCATCGAAGTCACCAAGACTTCTTCTGGAACTTCAAGATATTTAGCATCAAAACTTCCCATAAAAGCAGTTGGGTATTCAACTAAGTTCAAGACTTCATTAAGCAAATCCGCATCAATTTCGATACGTACACCATGTTTTGCCTCAATTTCCTTGATTTGGTCAATAATCATTTGCTCTCGTTCACGTGGATCTGCGATTACAAACTGTGCACGAAGGTCTTCTTCATAGCTCAAGGCTGACTGAATCTTGGTTTCTTGTCCCAAGAAACGATGACCACGGCTGACACGATCCCCCTTGATATCAAGGAAATCCAAATCAAACTCTTGCTCGTCCAAGAGAACTGTCAAAGTGTGTACAGGGCGGATATACTCAAAAGTGTTGTTAGCCCAGTGCATGCTGACAGGGAAAGTCAATGACTTCAAGACGTCTACTACACCTGGAACAATGTTCTCAACTGGTTGGCCCACTTCTTCCTTGGTAACATAGACATATTCTTCACCCTTGATTTCACGGAATTCAATATCTTCAACTGTCAAGCCTTTTCCACGGACAAATCCTTGGGCTGCTTTGGTGAAGTTTCCATCACTATCCAAGGCAATTTTCTTTGCTGGACCCTTGAAATCTTCTGTCAAATCAGACTGTTTATTTGCAAGACCAGTCACACGAACAGCCAAACGACGTGGTGTTGAGAAGGTCTGAATAGCTTCAAAAGACAGGCGGTTTTCCTTGAGGAAGGCTGCCATTTTTTCGCCTAGTTGTTTTTCACTTGGTGTGACAACATAGGCTGGTAATTCTTCAAGACCGAGTTCTACTAATAAGTTTTTTGTCATGTTTTTTCTCCGAAAAGTATCTTTTTATTTTCCAGTGTGCCTTATGTGATTGGCACGCAAGCAACCAACTTCGTTGTTTCATTGCTAAAATTGGAGCCAAAAGTCTCCAATTTTGCCTAGTATCCTTAGCTTCACTAAGGATACCTTCATCACTGCGGCAACTGGTTCAGGGCTCACACTGTTCGCCCATTTTCGTAATTTGTCACTTTCTTTATTCTGCGTCTTCTGCTAAGAATTTAGCTCGTGTTACTTCATCTAAAAGTGGGTAGCCTAGGCGTTTGCGTTCTGCAACAAAGGTTTTGGCTACGACACGGGCCAAATTACGGATACGGGCGATATAGCCTGCACGCTCTGTTACAGATACGGCACCACGCGCGTCAAGCAGGTTAAAGGTGTGTGAACATTTGAGAACATAGTCATAGGCAGGGTGAACCAAGCCCTCTTCCAAGGCACGACCAGCTTCTTTTTCGAACTTATCAAAGTTTTCAAGCAACATTTCTTGGTCCGAAATTTCAAATGAATATTTTGAGTGCTCGTACTCAGGCTGGATAAAAATTTCTCCGTATTTTACACCATCGGCCCATTCGATATCATAGACAGAATCAACCTCTTGGATATAAGAAGCCAAGCGTTCCAAACCATAAGTAACTTCAGCAGTCACAGGGCCAGTTGCCAATCCACCCACTTGTTGGAAATAAGTAAACTGAGTAATTTCCATCCCGTCAAGCCAAACTTCCCAACCAAGACCAGCTGAACCAGTTGATGGATTTTCCCAGTTATCCTCAACGAAACGAATATCGTGCTCTAAAGGATTGATTCCCAATTTTTCCAAAGATTCAAGGTAAAGTTCTTGGATATTTGATGGAGAAGGCTTCATAACCACTTGGAATTGGTGGTGTTGGTAAAGACGGTTCGGGTTTTCCCCGTAACGACCGTCAGCAGGACGACGTGATGGTTCTACATAAGCTGCATTCCATGGCTCAGGACCGATAGCACGAAGGAAAGTGTAAGGACTCATTGTTCCCGCCCCTTTCTCATTGTCATAAGCCTGCATAAGCATACAACCTTGGTCATTCCAAAATTGTTGCAAAGTAAGGATGATTTCCTGGAAAGTCAATTTTTTAGACATTATTTTCTCCTTTTTCTATAAATTACTTGCGACACGAGTCTGCCTCGTCGATCATACGAGGCAAGACGAGTTAGTACTGCGTCTAGCTCAGGCACTCTAGTGCTGAGCGTGGGGCAATTCGACTGTAAGGAGGTCTCTGCCACTGACGCAGTGAAATGTTAATTTCTTAGACATTGTTTACTCCTTTAGTTTTTATATTTCTTTTTCAATTAATTTCTGCTGAACAAACCAATTTAACAAAGGAAGAGTTTTATCTGTATTTGCCCATAAATGATAAGAATCGAAGACCGCTTGTACACTACCTAGATTTTCTACCAACTTATCTATTGTCAAAAAACTACGCCAGTATTCGTAAAAAATACTTGCATAGTTCTTATCATAAGTCGAAGAACCAAAATCATTCAATGAATGCCAACCATACTTCTTCTGAAAAAGTTCTACGAGAGATTGATTACAAATTTTTTCCGCTTGAAATTCCTCTGCTGTCAAGAAATACTTGCGACTAATATATTCAACCATCCCCTCTTCGAACCAGATATAAGAGTCATAACCATCAAAATCATCTAAAAAATGCTCCGACCAATGAGCTAACTCATGTCCTACAATCTGTAAGAGGAAATTTTCAGATAAAGAATGATAGTGACTTTCTATTGCTTGAGTTTGCTGAGAACACTCGTAGTCCATCAACTGATACAAATACAACTCTTTCCAAACAGCTAAATCAGGCGTCATAACCATTCGTCTATT
Source organism: Streptococcus sp. 20925_1_69 (assembly GCF_041432365.1). Lineage (GTDB taxonomy): Bacteria > Bacillota > Bacilli > Lactobacillales > Streptococcaceae > Streptococcus. The sequence continues at coordinate 236,629 of NZ_JAPVZL010000001.1, read as the reverse complement.
ATTTGTATAGGCTGGAACAGCACTTTCCCTAATAATCTGTGTAGCAGCATTAAAACTTGACCAAATAACAGCTTGCGGTAAATCACAGACTGCAAGTTCATTCTTTAAAAAAGATTGATAATCTTTCAACTTTTCAGTATTTCTTACTACAAAATCACGAAATGCAGCTAGTTGACTATCGTCTTTTACAAGATAAAGGTTTTTCACGTCTCTCCTTTCTTTCACATAATAGACTGAATAAGCGAAAGAACCGCGTCCGACAATCCTAGGTTGATTTAACCTAGGGGCGTCAAAAACGCGGTTCCACCCTAATTTATTACTTCATTGTTTTTGAAAATACTACAGAAAGCGCCAGCTCTTTATTTTGTCCTACTTGGCTCCCACTATCCCAAGCTCGCTTGAAGAACGCCATAAGACTTTCTTTCCTGCTAACTATTATAGCAAAAATTAGAACAATGTACAATTCTTTTTATGATTTTCTAGAAATCCATATCATCAACTCGTGGAGCACCAGACTGAACAGCAATTGTTTTTAAAGTTTCTCTCTCCTCATGACTCAGTTCAATTCCAAAGCAATCAAGATTAGCCTGAATACGAGACGCTGTGACAGATTTCGGAAGCGGTAAAAATCCTTCTGCCAAGCTCCAGGCCAAGGCTATCTGAGCAACAGACTTTCCATGATTTGCTGCGATTTCTTGCACTTGCTTGCTATCAAACAGTTCTCCCTGACCAAAAGGTCCCCAAGCTTCCAATAAAATTCCTTTTTCTCTACAGTAAGCTACAACTTCCTCTTGATACACACCTGGCGCCAAGCGAATTTGATTGACCGCTGGAAGAATTTTTGCTGTTTCAAGCAAGGCATCCAAATGATGGGGAAGGAAATTACTAACTCCAATAGCACGGATTTTGCCTTCTTGATAGAGGTCTTCCATCGCTCTCCAAACTTCTGCATTTCGGATTTTCCATTGGTCATTTTCTCTGAGCGGTTTTGGATTTGGCCAATGAATCAAATACAAATCCAAATAATCCAAGCCCAACTTCGCTAAAGACTCTTCAAAAGCTTGACGAGCTTGCTCATAGTTATGATTTGTATTCCAGAGTTTACTTGTTACAAAAATTTCCTCCCTCGGAATACCACTATCTTGAATAGCACGTCCAACGCTTTCTTCATTTTTATAAATCGCTGCCGTATCGATATGGCGATAGCCTGCCTTTAAAGCCTCTAGGACAGCTTGATAGGCAATCTCTCCATTTTCAGCTTTCCAGGTTCCAAATCCTATAACTGGAATTGGAACGGCATTATTTAAAGTGTAAGATTTCATTATTTTTCCTTTCTATGAGAAGAAAATCCAAAGAAACAAATTCTCAAAGAAAACTTATCTCTTTAGATTTTGTGTATTATTGGTCACGGTCGTAATAGAGCTGGTGAGCTTTAAGACGAGAATCTAACAAATCTGGTACGGTAACAAAGTCATAACCTTGCCCTTTCAAATAGTCAATAACCTTCGGCAGAGCATTCACTGTTTCAGCATGGATATCATGCATGAGAATAATAGAACCATTCTTGACTTCACGCTGAATTTCTGTCAAAATAGCTGCTTCATTTTTACTCTTCCAGTCCAGACTATCTACATCCCACATAATAAAACTCAAATCGAGACTATTGCGAATGTCGTCTGTAATGGCTCCATAAGGCGGACGCATGAGTTTTGAACTAGAACCCAGCACCTTAGTCAACGCATCCTCAGTATCAGTAATTTGTTTTTTAGCTTCATCAAGGGAAAGTTGCGAGAGAATCGGATGGCTCCAACTATGGTTTCCAATGACATGACCATCTGCTTTCATACGTTTCAAAATCTCTTCATTGCCAGAAACATTCTTACCTAAAACAAAGAAAGTCGCCTTAATACCATACTTAGAAAGTGTATCTAATGCTTGATTTGTCGTCGCAGGATTTGGTCCATCATCAAAAGTCAAGGCCACTACTTTACGATTTTTCTTTTCATAATAAGCCTTATATAGCTCTGCATCCTTATCTAATAAATAAGAGGACTGAATGACCTCAAAGAAACTTGATACTGGCAAGGCAATCTCATCCAGATTTTCAACAGGCTGACTCGGATAAAGGATAATCTGACTATCCTTGTAATCAAAGTTCCATGCAGACAAGTCTTGGTCAGAGAAACCTTTAACAACTTGATCAATCTTTTCTTGCTCCAATTTCTTATCCTGTAAAAAAGAAGTCAGTTCTTTTATCAGTTTCTCTTTGGCCTTACTAGCATCTGAAAATAGTTGATCAAGTGTAAAAGGTTTACCATCTTCTGTCAAATGTACTTTTGCCAGACTAGTTTTTTCAGTCTCTTCAACTTTTGACGAAGTTAAATCATAGACTTGTTTCATCACACTTCGGTTGACAATCCCTTTTAAAGTCGAATCCTGTTTCTCCGTATAATAAAAAACCAGATTTTCTTTGTCTTCCAGATTTTCCTTAATATCCTGTGTCATGATTTCTTTTACAGATGAAATCACTTGCTCCCCTTGGAGAGGATAATAGGCAATTACTTCTGCTTGTCCCTTACGAAAATGATCTTTCTGATTTCCCTCACTCAATTGATTATCTTTATCATTTTTTAAAGACTCAATTTTTTGTTCGAAACTTTGCTTTGTATATACTTTGTATCCAATCATTGAACCAAGGACACTGATACTTACCGAAAAGATAGCTACCAGGGCTATTAAACCGATTCTCTTTTTATCGTGCTCAACACGTTTTGCTCTACTTTTATCCATAGAGATATCATATCAAATTCAGGCTATAATTTCAATGATTTTGGAGGGAATAGTATATTAAAAAAGAGGGTTATTAAAAAATAACCGATCTCATTGCTGAGAATCGGTTTTCTAATATATTTAATTAAGAAGTTTATTTTTACATAACATAAATTATGTAAAAACTCCTACAACAATAAATCTTTTACTTTCCCAATTTCACTTTTTGGAATCACTAGATGAATCATATCTCCGAGATACATTCTGGTTGAACCGTTAACGGTTTGGCTTTTACCATTATGGACTTGGGTGGTGATGAGTACGTTATGTGGTAAGTTGAGTTCGTGTACTTGTTTTCCTGCTATTTTATCTGAAACAGGGATTTCAATGAGAGTGACTTCTCCTTCGTCTGAAGCTTCTTCAGGCAGCATTTTTTCTAGCATGGCCTCATAAACTGGGGCACCCTTGAGCAGATCCATGATGATGTAGGCAACTAGGGTTACTAATCCAAGTGGCATGAGATTGCGAATATCTCCTACCATTTCGGTTACCAGAATCATAGCGGTTAAGGGTGCCTTAGATATTGCTCCAAAATAGCCACTCATTCCCAGAATGACAAATATAGGAAACTGCTCTTGACTGACAAGTCCAAGATTGACACAAATAACACCAACTAGAGCACCAAGTAAGGAACCTAGCGCCAAAATGGGTAGGAAAATTCCTCCTGGAAGGCCACTTCCATAACTAATCATGCTCCAAACAAAGCGAATCAAAAAGTAAGCTAATAGAACTTGGAAACTATAATCTTGCTTAGTCAGGGAAAGAACCAGCTGATTTCCACCACCAAGGATTTGGGGTAAGAAGATTCCGACTGGTATGATGAGAATGAAGGCCAGAATTGGATAATACGCTCTATCCAAATTGATTTTTTGACCAAGCCAATCATAAACTCGACCAACATTGAGCACAGCCTTCTCATAGAGAAAACCAGATAGTCCAAGAAAAACTCCCATAAGGAGGTAAATCCAATACTGGTCTAGGGTCATGAGTGGGATGTTGTCTGGCATATCCAGTACGGGTGTTAGGCCAAATATGAGCAGAGAAACAAAGTTTGCTACGAGACTAGCTGCGAGAGTGGAGACCCAGAAAAAGCGTGAAAAATGGTGATAAACTTCTTCTACCACAAAGAGAAGTCCTGCAATAGGTGCATTAAAGGCCGCAGCTAGACCAGCGGCAGCTCCACTAGCAATCAAGGAGCGTTCCTCTACTGGACTGGATTTGAGCCATTTGGCAATTCCTTTACCACCGACTGCTCCAAGTTGAATACTTGGTCCTTCACGCCCTAGCATAAGGCCACTAGCAATAGCCAAAATTCCTAGAATATATTTTTTCCAAAGTACGCCCCACCAGTTGAGAGTCATCAATCCCTTTAATTCGGCTTCAACTTGAGGAATTCCTGAACCTTTGATGTCTTTTTCTGACCGAGTTAATTTCGCACTGAGCCAACAAACTATTAAATAAAATAGACCAATGATAAAAAGATTGCGCACTAGGTGCGCTTGATCTTGATAAAGTCCTTGTATCAGGTGGAAGCCTTTTTCGATTAAAAACCGAAAAGATCCGACGATGAGTCCGACGACGAGACCCACGATGATGCCTCGCCCAACTTGGGATAATATGGTGCTTGAGGCAAAGGCAAATTCTTTCTTGGAGCTGAGTGTTTCTGACTGTTCCTCCATAATCATTCCTTCTAACTTAACTTTCTTTTTCTCCTGAAACCAGCGATTTAACGGGTTCAAAGCTGGTTCGGTGAATTGGGGTAACTCCTAGTTTTGTGAGGCCTTCCAGGTGTTTAGCTGTTCCATATCCTGCATTAGCAGTAAAATCATAGCCAGGGAACTGCTGATCGTAGTCCTTCATCAATTCATCACGTGTCACCTTGGCTACTATAGATGCTGCTGCGATAGAGAGGGAGTTGGCATCTCCTTTGATGATAGATGTTTGTGAAATTGGTAAATCCAGTTTCATGGCATCTATCAAGAGATGTTCAGGTTGAGGACTGAGCTGGGAGATTGCTTCCTTCATGGCCAGTTTGGTTGCTTCATAGATATTGACTTGGTCGATGATTTGATTATCCATGATACCAATGCCGATTGACAAAGCTTGGTCCTGAACGGCTTGGAAAATCTCCAGATGTTTCTTTTTTGGAATTTTCTTACTGTCGTTGAGGGCTTGAATCTTACAATTTTGAGGTAAAATAACAGCTGCAGCGACTACAGGCCCAGCCAGAGGACCACGACCAACCTCGTCAACACCTGCTATCAAGGTCAATCCTTGCTTGTAAAGTTCTTTTTCGTAGGAAAGCATGGATTCCAAACGAAGATCCTCATCCAATTCTGCCTGAATGGCTTTTTTACGCTTGCTGATTTCCTTTTGAACTCCAGAGCGATTATCCTTTTCAAGCTCTAAAAAAATAGGGCTTTCTAACTCCTTAACCGTTGCAAGTAGTTCTTTGATTTCTTTAATCGTCGCCATTGAGGTCTTCCAATGTATCTAAGGTATAGTTACCGAGTTTGCCGTCGCGGACTTCCTTCACGAAGAGACTGTAGAAACGGTCATAGTCATCACGGAAACCGAGGGCACGGGTCATGTCCATAATAATAACAGGCGCTTCTTCTTCAATTTTCATTTGTTTGAAGCGTTCAGCCAACTTTTCTGGATAATGTTCTTTGAAATAATTGAGGCCAAAAATAGTTACCTCATCCATAGGAAGCAACTGGTCTTTGATAGCTCCTGTCAAGGCCAGTTTCAATGCAACAGTTTCATCCTCAAACTTAGGCCAAAGAATCCCTGGTGTATCCAAGATTTCCAGGTCTTTATTGGTTTTGAGCCATTGTTGACCCTTTGTCACACCTGGTTTATTGCCGACAACGGCAATTTTCTTACCAGCCAAACGGTTCATAAGAGTTGATTTACCAGCGTTTGGAATCCCAATAATCATGGTACGCAAGGTTTCAATCTTGATGCCACGTTCTTTCTGGCGAGCAATCTTATCAGCCATGAGTTTTTTTGCCGCATCTGTTACAACTTTTACAGTTACTTGTTCTTTGGAGTTGATAGCCAGCGTCTGGATTCCCTGTGATTCAAAATACTGACGCCATTCCTTGGTCATTGCTGGATCGGCCAAGTCCGCCTTGTTTAAAATCAAGAGTTTTGGTTTGTCACCAACAATTTTGGTCAACATAGGATTTTGACTAGATAGAGGTAAGCGTGCATCCACCAAAATCGTCACAAAATCAACAAATTTTAAATTTTCCTGAACCTGTCGACGCGCTTTAGACATGTGGCCAGGAAACCATTGAATAGTAGCCATTGAGTTTTTTTCCTTTCGTAGCAAGGGTTTAGAGCCCCTATTTTATTTTATTATCGTCTGAACATAGAAAGTTTTAAAATGAATGATGTCCAAACAGTTCTTGTTTTATGACATAGAAATCTACTTTATATTATATCATGCCTTCTCTATTTTGTCCGATGATAGCCCTTCAAGCTCCCTGAATAGAAAAAGCGACTCTATAATATTTGTAGTGGGTAAATCCCCTATGGATATTATGGAGTCTATTTTGTGTAGAAAAAGTTCCATAGAAAAAATCATATGGAATCATTACTTTTTATCACAAAACCACTCGATATCAAAGACTCAACATCAAAAAAGAAAGGACGAAATGTGTCCTTTCTCGAGCTTAGCTTTTCTTTAACCCACTACAGTTGACAAAGAACCGAAATTAGTTTGATATTCCTAATCAATTTGTTCATATCTTATTTCAATCAACTATATATTAATTACAATAACCTATTCAATAGCCCAGTGAGAATAAGAGAACCACTCATTAATTAGATTATCGATTTCTTTGGGTGCTTGAGTATAAAGCTCATGGCTAACGTTTTCTAGAAAAATAGTATCAAAATAATCTGGTAATTCTTTTAGGACTTCCTCTCTCCATGTAGCTTCATCAGGATAGCGAGGACTGATAAACAAAGCATCTCCCACTTCTCTCTTAAAAGCTTGGATTTTTCTTCGTAGGCGGAGTATCGCTTCTATATTTTCATATTTTATAGCTAACTCATATCTATTATACTCAACATTCCAGTGATAGGACTGTCTTACGGCTTTCTCCATATTTTCTGACCAATGCTTTGCTTCGGATTTTTCTTTAGAAATAAGAAGATTTAAGTCCGAAACGACTTGAGATTCAATATAGTTTTTAGTTTCCTCTAACTCTGTATCTAAAGGCAAAATCTTATCTAAATCTAGATAGCCACCATCCAAAAGAATCAGTTTTGTCACTTCATAAAATTCCGATGCGAGATAACGAGCCAAATCTCCTCCAAGAGAATGGCCTATCAGACAGATAGATTCTTCCTCTACAATCTCATTTTTAAACCATGATTTCAATTCTGTTTCATCTCGAAGATGCTTTTCATATGGATTTAGAAAATAAATCTGCGAATTTAGTTCTTGAAAAAAATCCTTGCTATGATAGACATTGCTTCCCAAACCGCCAATAAAATATTTTTTCATTCTCTACTTAATACTATGCTTATTCATCTTTTGCTCAAAGATAGTCGTGATAATCTGACGTAACTCTTCACGTTCTTTTTCTGGGATTTCACCACTTATTTGGGCTGCTGCGTATAGTTCAGGGTGTTCAATTGAAATGCGTTTAATCGTACGTGTCGTAGCATGTTTTCTGACGAAAAATGGGATTCGCTTAATCAAATCTTGTGGTACTAGTGCAAGAATTTTCTCAGAAGTTTCCTTGTCACTAATCTTAGACGTCGTAAGCCCCTTCTTAATCATTTCCTGTTCTTTTTCTGTAAAATCTTTTAATTCCATTTGATTAGTCCTCCTATTTTCTCTAAGTTAAATTATATATCATTTGTAGCAAGACGACAAATAGTCTGTTTGTAAAATGCTCTCAATATTACAATTTTACTGTCACTCTTAATTGCTCTTTAATGAAAAATCACAAATCCATTTGGAGAGATGACAAGCTGATTTTCCAATTCTTGGCAATTGCTTGCTAGTGCTACTACTTCTTTTTCTAAAAGATAATCATCTTTTGATTGATTAAAGATGGCTTTAAGGACCCAGCCTTCGTATGTCCATTCCAAGACAACTACATTTTGTTTGATTTATTTTAGGCTGTACTTGCCTTGCGAAATGATTGCTGACGCGTGTTTGCGAATCTTGATTAGCTTCTTCATGAAATTCAACATATCATTGTCACTTGATACGCGTTCCCAAGGCATACAACGTCGACAATCTGGGTCTGGACCGCCAGTCAAGGATAACTCTGTTCCGTAATAGATGCACGGTGTTCCTTTTTGTAAAAATAGAAAGGCTAGAGATGATTTGACCAGTTGAACATCCTCATTGGCCATCCACAAGATTCGTTCTGTATCATGCGAATCCAAGAGATTAAACATAACCTCTGAAATCTGCTGTTTGTAATACATAGATTGGCCATTGATTTCATCGATGAACTGGTCTGTCTTCTTAACACCTCGTAAGAAATAGTCCTTGATGCTATCAGATAAAGGATAATTCATGACCGCATGAAACTCATCTCCATTTAGCCAAGGCTGAGACGTATGCCAGACTTCTCCTAAAATATAAAGATCAGGCTTTTTAGCTAAAACTGCCTTGCGAAAATCCTTCCAAAACTGATGGTCAATCTCATTAGCCACATCCAAACGCCAAGCATCAATATCAAACTCTTCAATCCAATAAGTCGCAACCGTTAAAAGATAGTCCTTGACCTCTGGATTGGCCGTATTTAGCTTAGGCATATAGTCCTCGAAACCAAAAGCATGATAGGGTAAGTCTCTCTTATTAGCCAGCTTTTCAGTAGTCACTGGGAATTGTTGAATATGGAACCAATCTTTGTAAGCGGACTCCTCCCCATTTTCGACAACATCTTGCCATTGAGGAGATTGAGAACCAATATGGTTAAATACAGCATCCAGCATGACTTTCATACCACGCTGATGCGCTTGCTCCACCAGTTCCCGAAAGGTCTCCTTGTCTCCAAAATGACGGTCAATTTCAAAGTAATCCGTCGTATTGTATTTATGATTGCTCGTAGATTCAAAGATAGGACAAAGATAAAGCCCAGTAATACCCAAGTCTTGCAAGTAATCCAGATGGTCAATAATCCCCTGTAAATCACCACCAAAGAAATCATCACTCTGGGGTGTGATAGAGGAATCCCAGTCTAAAGTCCCATCTGGGTTTAATCGAGCATTTCCATTAGCAAATCTCTCAGGAAATATCTGATACCATACCGTATTTGAAACCCAGTCAGGAACCTGGCATGCATCAATCTCATGAAGATAGGGCAACTTAAATCCATTTCCAATAGCATGAAGATTTTCTAGAGAATTGTCCACACACCCTTTATCACCATACAAAATACTTTGACCTTTTGTATCCTTGAGTTCAAAGAGATACTGGATACGTGCAAAGTCAACTGTCACTTCAACCTGCCAATAGTCAAATAAGGCATCAGAAGTTATCTTGGCCATTTGCTTTGTATCCTGATACAACTCCTCCATAAAGATAAAAGGGTCACCATAATGCAAGTTGATGCTTTCAATATCCTCTTTCTTAGTTCGAATACGAATATGAAGTTTCTTATCCTTATAAAGATAGGCATACTCTGATTCTGGTCTGTGGTAAATGGCTGTTAATTCCATTGTTCTGTTTCCTAATTCACTTTTATTTATCTTATTGCGCAAACGTTTTCATAATCATAATCCCAGTATACTACTTTCGTATTTTATTTTCAAGGCTTGTCCGTAGATTCTAGTGGTTTGGTTCTATAAATAAAAAGGGCTCTATAATATTTGTAGTGGGTAAATCCCCTATAGATCTTATGGAGCCGTTTTTGTTGTAGAAAAAAGTCCCATAAGATCTATAATGAAAAGCGACCAAACAACTCATTAGAAAGATTCATATGGAACAATTACATTTTATCACAAAACTACTCGATATCAAAGACCCTAATATCCAAATTATGGATGTTATTAATAGGGATACCCACAAAGAAATCATCGCTAAACTGGATTATCAGGCTTAAAACGGAAGTCATTGAGCTTGCGAATAACAGTTGACGTTGAAATGGAAAGCTGATGGGCAATATCGGTCATAGAAGTCTTTTCGATCAGCTTCTGAGCAATCTTTTGATTGACGATACGAGGGATTTGATGATTTTTCTTTACTAGAGGAGTCTCAGCGACCATCATTTTAGAGCACTGATAGCACTTAAACCGACGCTTTCTAAGTAGAATTCTAGTAGTCATACCAGTCGTTTCGAGGTAGGGGATCTTAGACGGTTTTTGAAAGTCATATTTCTTCATTTGACTTCCACAATCAGGACAAGATGGAGCCTGATTTTTCTCGTCTTCCTGAGATTATGTCCTGGGACGAGTATGCCTTCACTAAGGGCAAGATGAGTTTCATTGCACAAGATTTTGATAATCTCAACATCATCACTGTTCTTGAAGGCAGAACACAGGCTATCATCCGAAATCACTTTCTGCGCTACGATAGAGCCGTTCGCTGTCAGGTGAAAATCATTACTATGGATATGTTTAGTCCCTACTATGACTTGGCTAGACAACTTTTTCCGAATGCAAAAATTGTACTTGATCGCTTTCACATTGTTCAACATCTAAGTCGTGCCATGAGTCGTGTGCGTGTCCAAATTATGAATCAGTTTTATCGAAAATCCCATGAATACAAGGCTATCAAGCGTTACTGGAAGCTCATCCAACAGGATAGCCGTAAACTTAGCGATAAGCGATTTTATCGCCCTACTTTTCGCATGCACTTAACCAATAAAGAGATTCTTGATAAACTATTAAGCTATTCAGAAGACTTGAAAGATCACTATCATCTCTATCAACTCTTGCTTTTTCACTTCCAGAATAAGGAGCCTGAAAAATTTTTCGGACTCATTGAGGACAATCTAAAGCAGGTTCATCCTCTTTTTCAGACTGTCTTTAAAACCTTTCTAAAGGACAAAGAGAAAATCGTCAACGCCCTTCAATTACCCTATTCTAACGCAAAATTGGAAGCAACCAATAATCTCATCAAACTTATCAAACGAAATGCATTTGGTTTTCGGAACTTTGAAAACTTTAAAAAAGGATTTTTATTGCTCTGAACATCAAAAAAGAAAGGACGAATTTTGTCCTTTATCGAGCTTAGCTTTTCTTCAACCCACTACAGTTGACAAAGAGCCTAAAAAAGCAGCCAGTCCTACAACTTGCTACTTTTCAAATGATGATTTACAAATATCTTTGCAACCACTCTATTTTTTTAAAATCCTTATTGTTATTGTGCTCATTTCGATAAGAATCTTGGGAAGAAGCCTTGTAAATACTTAAAAACTGTTCTAGATTTGGAATGCGAAAAGTGATGTTTTCGAGATGAATCAGCTCTATATCCGATTCCGAAACTCCTGCAAAATCAGGTAAAGAATCAATACTTCCGAATTCAACACTCAGACCATCTTTTTTGAATTCATGCTCATGAATATCTATTAAGGCATATCCTAAGTGTTTCATCACTTTCATTATCCTGTCCCAGTCATAAATTCTGAGATGATCAGGTGCTTCCCAACCTCTAGGATCACCAGGCACATGAATGTCAATGTCGGACGGCTGCCATTCTTCATTTGATCGGTATTCAAACCCCAAAGACCCCATGAGCGTCGGAGTGATTCCGACTTGGTTTAAATGAGAACAAATTGTTCGAAATTCATCAAATAGAGAATTCATTCCTCCTCCAATCGTTGATATAGGACTTAATTTCGTTGTGAATAATAAACTAATTTTTACCTTCTACTCTTTCGGTTTCGAAAATACTTCTACTCGCTGAGCTAGGACTTTGATTTCTACAGGTAGGTTATCCGATTTATCGCCGTCAACATCTGACTCCAATTCACTATCTGAAGAGATCTTAATAGTACGCGCTCTGATATACTCAATATTATCATTACCAACAACATCCCCTTTTAATAAATCAGGAATGACGTATAATTTGGAAAATATAGAGGCATCTTTCAGAATCAAGATATTGGCATAGCCGTCTTTGTTTTCTTCAAAGATTTTCTTATCAGCGAAGTAATTTGTCAAGAGAACCAAAACATGGCTAGCTTCACCAACATAATTTCCATTTTCTGTCTCAACCTTAATGTTAAAGACCTGATCCGTCATGATAGACTTCATGGTATTTACAGCATAGGCAAGAATACCAAATTTTGTCTTGTCCTCGATTTCAACATTGTGAATCGCCTCAGGAAGTGAACCGATACTAAAGATATAACCAAAATAATTGTCATTTGCTTTACCGATATCAATCTTGTTGGTTAAGTTAAAATCGAGTTCCTCAATAGCGCCATCGATGCCTTGATTGATTTCCAACAGTTTTGTAATGAGATTACCCGTACCCCCAGGGATAATACCCAACTTAGGAATGTAGTCTCTCTCAGCAATACCAGAAATGACTTCGTTGACAGTCCCATCTCCACCAAAAACAACCACTGCATCGTACTGCTCACGAGACGCTTCTTCAGCAAAATTTGTTGCATCCAGCGCCTTTTCGGTAATTTTGGTTTCCACGTGCTCAAAGTATTCTTTTGCTTTATTCTCCAGCTTTTCTTTGTAATCCAAGGCCTTTTCCCCACCAGAGGTAGGGTTGATAATTACCATTGCTTTTTTCATTAATTTTCTCCTTAATATTCGTTAGAAATCTTTATATTTCATTATATGAAATTAAATGTACCCCTATTATACAATGAAAATACAGAAAAGAGAAATCTGACGTACTGGAGATTAATAGACTTTTATTTTCCCATCGCATAACTACATCCTTTAAGTGTTCATCCAAGTAAGAGTAGGTCTTATCCTTAATCCAATCAGGAATACCATAAGCTTCCTCTGCTATGCTGCCAGTAATTGCTGCGAGAGTATCACTGTCGCCACCAAGTGAGATGGAGTTTCTACTTATCATACTCTTTTATTTTATCAGCATATTCAGTCAAAAGATTCTTTGAATAAATTTTTTCAGCTTTTGAATTTCTAACTTCTTTCCAAAGAATAGAAGCTACTTTTAACTTGTTTGAATAGTTAAGACTATTTTCGTCTGCACAGAAATCCTTTAGAAATTGGTTCCATTGACAAACCGAATGATCATACTTGGCATAATCTGAATTTCCATAATAAACTTTTAGCATATCTTGGATTGTAAAACTCAAATCATTTTCTCTTTTTACTTTTCTCCATGCTGTAGCCATATCAGCAGTAAATTTAAATGGCGAAACACCTGTTAAAGTTGAGAAATATTCTCTAAAGTGTGTATTAAAGGAGAATCCACATTCAAGTAAGGGCGTATCTAAGGCAATAGCTGCCACTCGTTTCTTATTTCTTTTTGTTGATGATTTTTTAATCAAATTCCCCTTAAAGTACTGCTCGATAATATGATTGAGTTCTTGTTTTGTACCTCTATATTCAAGTTCTAATAACTTGCATATTTGTGAAAGTTCATCACGATACCAATAATATTTATTAAACTCATCAAACGAAGTGATTTTATCAAATTCTGGTCTGTTCTCTATCAATATTTTAGCTCCACAGAAAAATTTAGTTTTTCATCTTAAAATAATGGAGTTTTAGTTTCTTTATTTTGAGCATTAGCTCCGTTTCACTAACAAACTTACACACTCCACGTGATGCGTTTGTGGAACTCAAAAGATTCGGGGAACCTTTTGAGGATTAACTTCGTTTCTCCAACAAGCTTACACACTCGACATGGTGCGTCTGCGGAAAAAGATCAACCGGCTGGACTTTCTTCAACTCATATCCCAATTCTTGGTAGAGTTTGATATCACGCGCCATAGTAGCGACATTGCATGAGATATAGGCTATGCGGTCTGCTCCTGTTTGGCTACTTGCCTTGATAAAGCTTTCTGTGAGCCCTTTTCTTGGTGGGTCCACTAGAATAACGGTTGGTTGAATACCTTCCTTGAGCCAATTTTTCATGGCATTTTCGGCTGTATCACAGACATAGTGGGCGTTTGAAATATTGTTTAATTGGGCATTCTTCTTGCTATTCTCAACCGCTTCTGGAATTACTTCAACACCATAAACCTCCTTTACATGTTTCGCAACAGAGAGGCCAATTGTCCCGATACCAGAATAGGCATCAATAACCACATCATCTTCTTTTAATTCCGCAAAGTCAATGGCTGTTTGATAGAGTTTTTCAGCCATTTCAGTATTGACCTGGTAAAAAGCGGGTCCAGCGATTTGGTAGTCATTTCCCAACATCTGGTCAGTGATAAAATCTTGTCCATAAAGGGTACGCCAGTCTTTACCAAAAATTGCATTGATGTTCTGGTCGTTGATATTTTGCATAACAGACACAATCTCTGGGAACTGCTTGATTAATTGTTCAATCAATTGGTCAACACGAAAAATCTTCGGACGAGTGGTCACTAAAATAACCATGATTTGTCCAGAATAGTGTCCGCGACGCACCACAAGATTACGAATCAAGCCAGATTGTTCCTTTTCATCATAAGGTTTCAAATCATAACGGCGGAGCAAGTCACGTAGGCCTACTACTACCTCGTCAATCACAGGATCTTGGATAAAGAAATCTTCAAGAGGCATGAGGTCATGAGAATTCTTACGGAAAAAGCCAGTTTCCAAGATACTATTCACTCTACGTACAGGGACCTGTGCCTTGTTGCGATACTTGACTGGATTTTCCATACCAAGCGTTTCAGCAACCTCTACATCTGCAATTCCAGCAATCTTGTATAGACTGTCCTTGACCTGCTTGGTTTTAAACTTGAGCTGTTCTGGATAGGCAAGATGACCTAAATCCGCGATTCCTGAACGCAGGTAAGCCAAATCTAGATCTTGATTACGGTGTGGTGATTGGACAAGGTATTCTTCAACCTTCCCAAAGCCAATCTTTTTATTGACCTTGAGGACTCGCATGAGGATTTTTTCACTCGGCAAAGCATTCTCTACAAAAAAGACCAAACCATCCACCTTGGCAACTCCTGCCCCTTCATGGGTCAAGTCAACAATTTCAACTTCTACAATATCATTTTTCTTTAACATTCTCTTCTCTTTCTATTGGCCGACAAAAAAGACGGCAACGTTACGGTTACCATCTATTATACCATGAAATTTGTAATCAGATTCTCTTTATCTATTCTAGTTCATTTCTTTAAAGGCTGCTTCTGCATCCGCGTTGCTGATAACACCAAATTGTATCTTTCCAATCTTTCCTTGACTGTCAATCAGGTATTCTGTAGGAATGCTTCGGATTTGATAAGCTTGGAAGGTAGTTGCCTTTGTATCATAAAGAACTGGGATATCCTTATAACCTTGATCTTGGAACCATTGTGGGAATTGCTCAACAGTTTTTTCACCTTGAATACCCGGTGCAATGACACTAAGAATTTCAAAATCGCGATCTGGTTTTGCAGCTAATTCCATCAACTCAGGCATACTTTTCTTACATGGACCACACCAGGAAGCCCAAAACTTCAAATAGACTTTTTTACCCTTATAATCAGATAACTTAACTTCTTTACCGTCCATAGATTGCAAGGTAAAATCTGGAGCATCTTTTCCAACAGCAATTTGTTGTACAGTCGTTTGTTGTTTTGGCTGTTGTGCTGCTTGAGTCTGTTTAGTCTCTTCCTCACCACAGGCTATCAATACGACTAATGACAAGAGGCTTAAGCCAGCAAATATTATTTTTTTCATTTGTTCTCCTTTATTCAAAAATTCCAGCTAGAACATTTACTTGTCCTAATAGTAACAAAATTCCCATTAAAATAATGAGGAAACCACCAATTTTCTTCAGTAGCATCATATGACGCTTGATTTTACTAAAATAAGGCATCACGACTCCTGAAGCTAGGGCCAAGACCAAGAAAGGAATTGCCATCCCCAGAGTGTAAATCAAGGTATAAATAGCACCTTGCCAAGCGCCATTGCCTCCAGAAGCCGCAAGCGCTAAAACAGAACTCAAAACTGGACCGATACAAGGCGTCCAACCGAAGCTAAAGGTAATACCGAGTAAAAAGGCCGACCAATAACGATTGGCTTCTGATTTCTTAAAAGTAAAGCTTTTTTGAACCTCTAATTTCTTAAAATGAAAAATTTCCATCTGGTGAAGGCCTAAAATGATAATAATTGTTCCCATGGTATAGCGAAACCAATTGGCATAGAGAATATTACCAAAGTAACCAGCACCAAATCCTAAAATAAAGAAAATGAGAGAGATACCTGCGATAAAGCAAAGCGTTCGAATCAAGCCTGACCAAGCGACTTTTCTTCCAAATAAGGAGAAGCTTTTTGCACTTTCCTGATCATCCAATAAAACTCCAGCATAAACTGGCAGAAGAGGAAAAATACAGGGAGAAAAGAAGGACAAGACCCCTGCTAAAAAAACAGAGATTGAAAAGACTATCGTTTCCAATAAAGAACCAACTTTCTTAAGAATTTAAAACTATTGTACTATAAATATTAAAATTTGTATCAAGTTTGCTACGGTTAACTGTTTTTGTCATTATATTATGTGAAACAAACTCTTTAATAGTACACTATGTTTTCTAAAACATTGTTGGAAATTGATTTGAATTTCCCAATCAAGTTGTTCGTTTTTTTCATTTCATTATAGATAAAAGAAAAAGATTGAAGAAATTTGTCCAAGTCGACTTTTTCTTCAATCTACTTTTACTTATTTTAATAAGTCCCTTCTTCACCTTGGCTAGTCAAGATAACAGGTCCATCTTTCGTAATGACAAATTGGTGTTCATACTGACATGACAATCCACCGTCAATGGTCTTATGCGCCCAACCAGTCTTCATATCTGTGTCGATTTCCCAGTCACCTGTATTGATCATTGGTTCAATAGTCAAGACCATTCCTTCACGAAGACGGAGTCCTCGACCTGCAATACCATAGTTAGGAACCATTGGTTCTTCGTGCATAGTTGGGCCAACACCATGACCAACCAAATCTCGCACCACACCGTATCCACGACTTTCAGCGTATTCTTGAATAGCCGCACCGATATCACCGATACGATTTCCAACAACAGCTTGCTCAATCCCCTTGTACATAGCTTCTTTGGTTACATCCATCAAGTTTTTCACTTCTTCGGACGGTGTACCAACAGCATAAGCCCAACATGAGTCTGCAAGACCACCAGAATAGCTCTGAGTGTATTTCTTCATTTGTTCAACATTGTTGAAGTTTAATTTTGAGACATTCAGGTCAGATTTAGCAATTGGACCTCCCAAAACCATGTCAACCTTGAGCAAATCACCATCTTTCAAGATATAGTGACGAGGGAAAGCGTGAGCTACTTCATCGTTAAGAGAGCAACAGGTAGCATAAGGATAGTCCATCATGGCACCGTCAACTCCAATCTGAAGCGGAAGGAAATTTTCTTCCTTACAACGACGGCGAACGTATTCTTCAACTTCCCACATATCTACGCCAGGCTTAATCAAATCACGTAAGCCGATATGAATACTTGCTAGAAAATCCCCAGCCTTGTCCATAGCTTCAATTTCACGAGCTGATTTTAATGTTATCATTTTTTCTCCTAGTTTCTAATTAATTTTAACAGTCACATTTGCTTTTGAAACAATCTGATGACCATGATAAATATCGTAATCAATAATAGCTGACCGTCTAGTGTGGTGAATAATTCGTGCTTGAATGCGCAGTATATCATCTATCTGAACAGCCTGTAAAAAGTAAATCAGCATTTGTTCGATGATGAGATTGCGACCACTATTAACAACTAAATCTTGGGTCATGTGGGTCAGAATTTCTGCCAATACACCATTAGCTAAAACACCGTTTTTCTCAAGCATAAAGGGTTCCACTGTAATGACGACTTCATCATGGTGATAAGCGAGTTTTTGACCAATCTGCTCAGAAAAAGTTGGTAGAGCCGAAACTTGGGAACGACTCATTTTCTCCATGACATCTCGTCGTGTCACAACTCCAAGCAAGGTTTGATTATTTCGAACAACCGGTACCATTTCAAAGTCTTCTGCGATCATCCGTTGACTCACATTGGCAATATTTGTCGATAATCCAACCAAAAATAAACTACGAGACATGACCTTATCAATTGTAGTACTTGGTGATTTATCGCCAGCATCTCTCATAGTTACAACTCCAACGACAATCTGATGTTGGTTAATAACTGGAAAACGACTGCTACGATTCTTGCGTACCAAGTCCAAATAATCTTTAACAGTGTCGGTCTCTCTCAGAAAACCATACTCATGACTCGGACGATAAAGTTTCTCAACTGTCAGAATATCAGTCTTGATTTGGACATTTGACAAGGCTTTATTGATCATAGTCGCGACAGTGAAAGTATCATGCTTGCTTCTCAGAACAGGAATTCCTTTTTGATTGGCCAGTTTAAGTACATCATTATGAACCTGAAATCCCCCTGTAACCAGAACTGCATTTTCATTTTCCAAGGCTAGCAACTGAATACGGGTTCGGTCTCCGACAATCAAGAGTCCCCCATCGTGAAGGTAAGACAAGATATTTTGTTCAGTCATTGCACCAATTGAAAACTTACTAAATTCTCTCTCTAAACCTTCTTGCCCAGCCAGAACCTCAGAAGAAGTCACTTCTGCAATTTCAGCAAAAGTTAATCTTTCAATCGCAACTTTCTGGGATTTAACACGGATTGTTCCACTTCTAGGACGGGTCTCCACAATTCCACGGTTTTCAGCTTCCTTGATAGCGCGATAGGCCGTTCCATCACTGACTCCCAGATGGTTTGAAATACTACGAACACTGACCCTTTTACCTACTGGTAATTCCTCCAAATAGCTTAGAATTTCCTGATGCTTACTCATTGAATTCTCCTTTTACATACCGAAATTCAAGATAATCCCGCATTTTTCTTGTGTAGCGATCACTTCCCTTAAACTGACGGAACAAACTAAATCCAGACTTAAGAGCAACTCTTTGGCTAGCTTCATTTTCAAGGTGGGTAATGATAGATAATTGTTTTAAGCCAAATTCCTCAAAAGAAAGCTGACAAATTTTTCTAACAACCTCTGTCATAAATCCTTGCGACCAAGCATCTTTTCTCAAAAAATAGCCAAGCTCAGCTTCTTTTTTGATTTCATCTAACTTCTCAAATTTAATAGAACCAATCATTTGTTGATTTTTCTGGTCACAAATTGCCCACACTCCCAAAGGGGACTTCATAAAGTAATTTGCTAATGCATATTGACTTTCTTCCAGACTTGCCTGAGTTGGGAAAATAAATTGTAAATTTTCAGGATTTGAGGCTATCTCATGGAAGTCTTGACTATCACTAAAAAAGAAAGGACGCAAATACAAGCGATCCGTTTCAAAAAAAGAAAACATTGCTAATTTGGTCCAAATATTCATAAACACCTCTACGGTTTAATCCTCAACAAGTGTAATCTCCGCTCCTAGATTACGTAATTTTTCAATAATATCAGAATAACCACGTAAGATAAACTCGATATTTGTAATTTCAGTTTTACCTTCAGCCATAAGCCCAGCAATGACTAGTGCAGCCCCAGCTCGTAGGTCAGTCGCTTTAACACTTGCCCCGCGCAAATCACGTCCACCTGTGTACAAAATATGACCATTTGTTGTCGAAATGTCCGCATCCATCTTTGCTAGTTCAAAAACATGATTTACACGTTTTTCGTAAATCGTATCAACAATTGTACCACGACCATTCGCTCTTAGTAAAAGTGGGGTAATCGGTTGTTGCAAATCAGTTGCAAATCCAGGATAAGGAGCTGTTTTAATATTGATTGCTTTCAAATTAGACTGTTCTTCGACAAAAATGCTGTCTTCAGAAACAGTCATTCGAACTCCCATTTCTTCCAACTTAGCGATAAAACCTTCTAGATGTTCATATAATACATTATTGATACGAATTCCCTTACCAACTGCAGCAGCTAAAGATATATATGTTCCAGCTTCAATACGATCTGGAATCACCTGATGACGCGTTCCATGTAATCTTTCAACACCATCAATAATGATGATATTAGTTCCTGCCCCACGGATATGGGCACCCATATTATTCAAGAGAGTTGCAACATCAATAATCTCAGGTTCACGGGCTGCATTTTCAATAATAGTACGACCATTCGCTTTAACCGCAGCAATCATCGTATTAATCGTCGCACCGACACTAACTGTATCCATGTAAATACTTGCACCGTGAAGTCCTGTATCTTTGGCAGATAACTTCATGTTATCTCCCTCGTAGCTAACAGTAGCACCCATAGCTTCAAAAGCCTTAAGGTGTAGGTCAATCGGGCGAGGACCAAGGTCACACCCTCCAGGCAAGCCAACTGTGGCTTCACCAAAGCGACCTAAAAGACTTCCATAAAAATAATAAGATGCACGAAGACTATTGATTTTCCCATAAGGCATTGGAATATTTTGAACACCTCTTGGGTCAATCTCCAATACATCGTCATAACGCTTAACAGTAGCTCCCATCAATTCCATGATTTCGACAAGACTGGCTACATCCGAGATATCTGGAACGCAATCCAAAGTCACTACATCATCAGCCAATATAATAGCTGGAATTAAGGCCACAACGCTATTTTTAGCACCACTAATAGTGATTTCACCTTGTAGTGGTAATCCACCATTGATAACAATTTTTCTCATTCTAAGTTTTTAATACTCTTTCAAGATTTCTAATAAGGTCTTTAAAATAAATTATATCATAAATGCAACCTTTTTTCCATCCTTTTCAATTTTATTGGATAGTAAGCAATAAATAGGATTAAGTTGAAAGGTTGAGTCCATATTTTATGAAACATCTTTTGATACTAAAAAATCCTGAATTAAAAATTATAAAATACCTCAAAAATTAGATTTTCTATGTCTAACTTTTGAGGTATCGTTCAACTATAGAAATAATAGTCTTTTGGTGGTGTCTATACTATATAGAAATCAAAAAGCAACTCGCGCCTGTGTCACCTTACATTCAATCTATTACTAACTTTCTTATCTCTATATTCAACCCTACCTAGTTTTTTATTAAGGATTGGAAGCGAGTTATTTTTGATTTTCTTTCAGCAGACTTCAAGATTTGTCCTATCCAGAGGATATCTTTCCTTCACCCCCACAATGACTAACAAATGGCTTTTCTTTACTCTACAACTGCTTCAGCGATTTCTTCACGGCTAATACCAGCGAAATAGCGTGCAATATCAATAGTTTCTAGAGCTTTGAGGACATCTTCACGTTCATATTTCACCCCACGAAGGACATCTTCTACTGCAGCAACGTCTTCGATACCAAAGAAGTCACCATAAATCTTGATGTCTTGGATTTTTGATTCAGTAACATTAGCAAAGACTTCAACCTTACCACTAGTGAATTTTGTTCCACGACGGACGTTAAATTCAGGTGATTTACCGTAGTTCCAGTCCCAAGTTCCAAACTTAGTATCCTTGATTCGATTGATTTCAGCCAATTCTTCCTCAGAAAAAACGTATTCTGTCATCTCTGGATACTCTTTTTTCATGTATTCCAAGAGTAAATCACGGAATTCTTCAACTGTGATTTTTTCTGGCAATTCATTGATAATATTGGTCACACGAGCACGGACGGATTTCACACCTTTTGATTCAAATTTATCTTTTGAAACCTTAAGGGCATTTGCTAGGACTGACAAATCAACGTCAAAGAGCAAGCAACCGTGGTGCATGATACGGCCATTGATATAGGCTTGGGCATTACCACAGAATTTCTTACCGTCGATTTCTAAGTCGTTACGACCTGTGAACTCAGCTTTAACCCCAAGTTGAGCTAGTGTATTGATAACTGGCGTTGAGAAGCTCTTAAAGTCAAAAGCCTTGTTCTCATCTTCTTTTGAGATGATCGTGTAGTTGAGGTTATTTAAATCATGGTAAACAGCTCCACCACCACTGATACGACGCACTACTTCAATTCCGTTTTCTCGAACATAATCACGGTTGATTTCTTCGATGGTATTCTGGTGACGACCAACAATGATAGATGGCTTGTTAATCCAAAGTAGGAAGATTTGATCCTCATCCAAAAGATGTTTAAAGGCATATTCTTCCAAGGCGATATTAAAAGCGGTGTCGTTTGAATGATTGATAATATATTTCATGAGATACCTTCTTATACGATAGAGACTGGAAAACACCTTTCCAGTCTAATCTATCTTTCTTTTATTTTTTCTTAGGTGAATGGATAGCCATTCCTAGAACATCCGCAAATGCTTCGTACATCACTTCAGAGTAGGTTGGGTGTCCGTGGATAGTCTTCAGCATTTCTTCAACAGTAATTTCCATTTCGATAATGCTTGACGCCTCATTGATCAATTCTGCAGCTGCAGGACCGATGATGTGAACACCAAGGATTTCCCCGTATTTCTTATCTGCGATGACTTTAACGAAACCTTGTGCTGCATCAGATGCAATGGCACGACCGTTAGCAGCAAAATTAAACTTACCAATGGCTACATCGTATTTCTCACGGGCTTGTTCTTCTGTCAAACCTACTGCTGCTACTTCAGGAAGAGTGTAGATAGCTGCTGGAGTCAAGTTTAACTTGGCAACAGCATGATTTCCTTTAAGGGCATTTTCAGCGGCAACTTCACCCATACGGAAAGCTGCGTGAGCCAACATCTTAGTACCGTTGATGTCACCTGGTGCGTAAATACCTGGAACAGAAGTTTCCATGTATTCGTTGACCTTGATACGACCACGATCCAATTCAAACTCAACATCGCCAATACCTTCAAGGTCTGGAACACGACCGATTGAAAGAAGAGCTTTATTTGCGATGATATCGTCTTTTCCTTCAACCTTGATACGAAGTTGACCATTTTCCTCAATGATTTCTTGCAGTTTAGTACCAGTCAAGATGGTCATTCCTTTACGTTCAAGGATCAAGCGAAGATTCTTAGACACTTCTGCATCCATAGCTGGCACGATATGGTCCATCATTTCGATAACAGTCACTTTTGAACCAAATGTCATGAAGGCCTGACCGAGTTCGATGCCGACAACCCCACCACCGATGATAACAAGACTTTCTGGCACTTCGTTCATTTCAAGAATGTCGTCACTGGTCATGACAAGTGGAGATTCCATCCCAGGGACATTGATCTTGCTGACTTTTGAACCACCAGCAAGTATGATTTTCTTGGTTTCAAGCAATTCAGAACCATTTACCAAGACATTCTTATCTTTAGTGATGGTACCAATACCTTTATGTACAGTAACTCCATAGCTACGAAGAAGACCTGAAACTCCACCAACCAAGGTATTAACAACCTTAGACTTAGTTTCAAGGAGTTTGTCCATATCTACAGTGAAGTTTGGATTTTCGATGACGATACCACGGTTTGCGGCATGACCGATGTTTTCAATAATTTCAGCGTTATGAAGGTATGTCTTGGTTGGAATACAACCACGGTTCAAGCAGGTTCCACCGAGTTCAGATTTCTCAACAAGGGCAACCTTACCACCGAGTTGGGCAGCTTTAATGGCTGCAACATAACCAGCAGGACCTCCACCAATCACAACGATATCAAAAGCATCATCGCTCTTACCATCATCATTTGAAGCACTTGCTGCAGGTACTGGGCTAGCTTCTGGCGCTGCTGCTCCAGCTGTTGGGATATTTTCCCCTTCTTCACCAAGATAGCCGATAACTTCCGTTACAGGGACAGTTTCACCATCTCCTTTGAGGATGGCAATCAAGTATCCGTCTTCTTCAGCTTCCAATTCCATGCTGACTTTATCAGTCATGATTTCCAAAAGGATTTCTCCTTCTTTTACAAATTCTCCGACTTTTTTATTCCATTGGACGATTTGTCCTTCTGTCATATCCACGCCGGCTTTTGGCATAATTACTTCTAAGGCCATGTCTTCCTTCCTTTATCTATATCTTTAAAATGAATACTCTTGTTCTTAAATCAACATTGAGATTGGATTTTCAATCAATTCTTTCAAGTCTTTCATAAACTTAGCACCAGCCATACCATCTACGACACGGTGGTCAATGGTTAATCCTAGGCTCATAATTGGACGAATCACAATTTCACCATTGACGACAACTGGCTTCTCAATTGTCGAACTCACACCAAGGATAGCTGAGTTGGGTTGGTTAATAATCGGACCAAAGGACTGAACACCAAACATTCCCAAATTACTGATTGTGAAGGTTGAATTTTGCAGTTCGCTTGGAGCTAATTTACCATCCAAGGTACGGCCAATAACATCCTTAAAGGCTACAACCAGTTCTGAAAGACTCATCTTCTCAGCATTGTAAACAACAGGTGTCATTAATCCATTATCCATCCCAACTGCCATGGCAAGATTGACATAGTTGTGAGTGATAATAGTCTTGCCATCTTCTGTCAATGAAGCGTTGATGTATGGGTGTTTCATAAGAGTCTTAACAACTGCAAGTGAAAGCAAATCTGTAACGGTAATTTTCTTACCAGTTGCTTCCATGATTGGTTCAAGGACTTTCTTACGAAGGGCCAACATTTGAGACATATCGACATCGTAGTTAAGCGTAAAGGTTGGGGCAGTCAAGTAAGATTCAACCATACGTTGAGCAATCACCTTACGCATTGGTGTCATTGGAATACGTTCAATTTCACCGTATGGTGTTACATTATCAGGAATTTCTTCCACTTTTTCAATCTGAGCAGGAGACTTGATGGTATCGTTTTCGATATTTTCAGGAAGCAAGGCCAAAACATCCTTCTTCATGATTTTACCACGATGACCGGTTCCTTGAATTTCCTGCCAAGCAATGTTATGTTCGAGGGCAATTCGTTTTGCAAGTGGCGAAATGCGAACCACGTTTGTGTCTTTATAAGTTTCCACGTCTTCTTTGTGGACACGACCGTTTGCACCTGAGCCAGAAACGTTGTAGAGGTTGATCCCTAAATCATCCGCTAACTTTCTAGCTGCAGGAGTCGCTCTTAGCTTGTCATCAGCCATGACCTCTCCAATTCTATACTAAGATATTAAGGGCGTCATAAGTCAAAGTGAAAATAGGAAACTTGGCGAAGAAACTTTAGTTTCTAGGAAAGTTTATCTTTTTCACACAGACTTTAGCCCGTGTTCAATTTTATGATACTAAGGGCGTTTAAAAGCGACCGAAAAATAGGAAATCAACGATGGCTTCGATGAAGCCAAGGAGATTTATCTTTTTTCCGAGCTTTTAGCCCGTGTTCAACTCTACAAGCAACTTGGATACAACACGTATCTCAAGTTGCTACGGTTGCCGCTATTATGCGGTCAACCTAGTAGACTTACTAAGTCGTTCGTCGAATAACATCGATTCGACTCTCTCCTGTCGCAACTTTACAAATAAGTTGGATACGAAATGTATCTCAAGTTACAAAAGTTAAAAATTTAAACCACTTTACATAATTTATCTTATGTAATCCTATTCTTTGTTATAAGTTTTTCGGATTGCATCTTTGATGCTTTCAACTGTTGGAATCATTGCATTTTCTAGATTTTGTGCATAAGGCATTGGCACATCTTCTCCTGCACAACGGCGGATTGGTGCATCTAGATAGTCAAATGCTTCCGATTCTGAAATAATAGCTGAAATCTCTCCGATATAGCCGCTTGTTTTGTGGGCATCGTTGACTAAAACAACTTTACCAGTCTTCTTAACTGAGTTTATGATGATATCCTTATCAAGCGGAACAAGGGTGCGTGGGTCAACGATCTCAACAGAAATTCCTTCTTCTGCTAATTCTTCGGCAGCTTGAACCACACGGCGAAGCATTTTCCCATAAGTTACAACTGTTACATCTGTACCTTCACGTTTAATTTCCCCAACACCTAGTGGGATTGTATAGTCTGGATCAACTGGCACATCCCCTTTTTGGTTAAATTCTGACTTGTACTCAAGAATGATAACAGGGTTGTTATCACGAATAGAAGACTTAAGCAGCCCTTTCATGTCCGCAGGTGTACCTGGTGCCACAACCTTAAGACCAGGAATGTGAGTGAACCAAGACTCTAGAGATTGCGAGTGCTGGGCTGCAGATCCAACTCCATTACCAGCAGCGCATCGAACAGTCATTGGAACCTGACCTTTACCACCAAACATATAACGTGTTTTAGCGGCTTGGTTGACGATATTGTCCATGGCAATAACTGAGAAGTCCATGAAGGTCATATCAACGATTGGACGAAGGCCTGTCATGGCTGCTCCTGCTGCTGCTCCAGAGATGGCAGCTTCAGAAATCGGACAGTCACGAACACGTTCTGGACCAAATTCTTCGAGCATTCCAACAGAAGTTCCGAAGTCTCCTCCAAAGACACCGACGTCTTCTCCCATCAAGAACACATTTTCATCGCGACGCATTTCCTCAGACATAGCAAGGATAATGGTGTCACGGAAGGACATTGTTTTTGTTTCCATTTTATCTCTTTCTCCTTAGTCTGCGTAAATATCTTCAAATGCTGTTTCAAGCGGTGGGAATGGACTTTCTTCCGCAAATTTAACAGAAGCTTCTACTGCTGTTTTCACTTGCGCTTGGATTTCTTCCAATTCTTCGGCACTTGCAATAGTGTTTTCAATGAGGTACTTGCGAAGATTTTCGATTGGGTCTTTTTGTTTCCACAATTCCACTTCTTCACGTGTACGATATTTACCAGGGTCTGATGATGAGTGACCAAGCCAGCGGTAAGTTACACTTTCAATCAAGACTGGACCATTGCCACCACGAACATGATCTACAGCTTTCTTAAATCCTTCATAGACTTCGATAACATTGTTTCCATCTTCGATGAACATTCCAGGAATTCCATATGCAGCACTACGTTGATGGATATGCTCCACATTAGTCATTTTTTTGATATCCGCAGAGATACCGTAACCGTTGTTGATGCAGTAGAAAATGACTGGGAGTTTCCAGATAGAGGCCATATTTACTGCTTCGTGGAAAACACCTTCGTTAGTCGCACCATCTCCAAAGAAGCAGACTACGATTTTTCCAGTATTTTGCATTTGCTGACTAAGGGCTGCACCAACAGCGATTCCCATACCACCACCTACGATACCATTGGCACCAAGGTTCCCAGCATCAAGGTCGGCGATATGCATAGAACCACCTTTACCTTTACAGGTTCCAGTGTATTTACCAAGGATTTCAGCCATCATTCCGTTGAGATCAATTCCTTTGGCAATAGCTTGTCCATGACCACGGTGGTTTGATGTAATTAGATCATCTGGATTGAGAGCTAACATAGCACCCACGTTAGCTGCCTCTTCTCCAACAGAAAAGTGCGTCATTCCTGGCACTTTCCCTTTCTTTACTAATTGCGCAATTTTTAAGTCCATACGACGGATTTCTTCCATCTTACGGAACATTTCTAGCAAAAGATTTTTATCTAAAGTTGACATCTTCTTGCCTTTCTAACTTTCTTCTTACCTTACTATTTTACCGTTTTTGATAAATACTGTCAAAGTTTTTCTAAAGAAAAATTCACAAAATAAAAAAGAAAACCCCATGAAAACAAGGGATTTTCTTATTAAGAATATTTTTTCACAAACTTTTTAACATTTAGATTTTGCCAAAGATTCAAACCTCTTCATAATCACAGTTAAACGCCAACGGTAGAGCGCCCCACTCACGATTAAACTAATAATCAAACCGATCCAGTATGAATAAGCTCCAAAATCTGTTAGAGAGTCGAATACCATAGCCACTGGAATCGCTACACCCCAATAACCAACCAAACCAAGGTAAAAAGGAATAACGGTATCCTTGTAGCCCCGTAAAATTCCCTGAAGCGGTGCCGCAAAGGTATCTGCTAACTGGAAGAAAAGGCTGTAAGTCAAAAAACGCGCTGTCAAATCGATAAATTCTGGATCATTACCATAAAGACTAGCCACATTTCCCCTAAAAATGTATAGGAAGGTTAAGGTGAAGGCTGCAAAAATGAGGGCAATCCATCTTCCTAGACTAATATAGGTTTTCGCATCATTAAATCGTTTGGCTCCCACTTCATAGGAAACAACAATAGCCATAGCAGATGAGATACTCATAGGAAAGGCGTACATGAGAGTTGAAAAGTTCATAGCTGACTGGTGACTAGCGATAATCAAGGATGAGAACTTAGCCATAATCAAGCCAACCACTGAAAAGATAGCCACTTCCGCGAAGACAGTTCCCCCAATAGGCAGACCCAAGCGAACTCCTTCCTTGATTTTATCCATATTAAGTGGAATTCGTTTCTCAAGATGTAGGGCTTTGAGCTTCTCCTGTTTAAATAAAACCAGAACAGAAATCCCAAGCAAGACCCAGTAGGCTAAGGATGTTCCTAAACCAGCACCAGCACCTCCCAGTTCTGGAACACCAAAGGCCCCGTAAATCAAGAGGTAGTTAAATCCACTATTCAAGGGAAGTAACAAAAGCATGAGATACATGGAAAGTTTGGTCAAGCCCAGCGAATCCAGCAAGGAACGAATGACACTAAAAAGCAACAGGGGGATAATTCCGATAGATAAAAACCAAAGATAGCGAACCGCTACTGCCGCCACCGGTGCTTCTAGTCCAATATGATTCAAAATTGGTGGTGCCAGGAAAAGTACCATTCCCAGCAAGAGCACAGATAGGCCCAAGGCCAGATAGATGAACTGGTAAAAATCAGACGCAACTTCTTCCTTTTTACCTCGCCCAAGATGGTGACCAATGATAGGCACTAAGGCTGATACAATCCCTGTTAGGAATGTAAAGAAAGGATTCCAGATACTGGTTGCCATAGACACACCAGCCAAGTCCATGGTATTGTATTGACCTGTCATAGTCGTATCAACAAAGGAAGCAGAATAATTGGCAAATTGATAAATCAGGATAGGGAAAAATATCTTTAAAAATAAGATAAACTTGTCTTTAAAATGATGGGTTTGATACATATAGTCTCTCTATTTTTCTAGTTTACAAAGCAGACTTCCACCTAGTTTTGATAGACAATTTGTCCCTTACAGATGGTATATTTAACCTGCCCTTTTAAGCTTTCACCAATGAATGGTGAATTAGCTGCTTTGGAAGCAAAATGGGAGTCCACAAGGCGGTCAGCCTTAGCATCAAAAATAGTGATGTCCGCTGGACCATTCTCAGCCAAGTAACCTGCTTCAAAGTTGTAAAGCTTGGCTGGGTTGTAGGTCATCTTTTCTAGTAATTCCATCAAGCTTAACTCTCCAGCTTCCACCAAATAAGTTAAACCGAGAGAAAGAGATGTTTCCAAACCAGTCATACCAGATGGCGCTTTGGTAATATCCTCAACGTTTTTCTCATCTGCATGATGAGGCGCATGGTCAGTCGCTATAACTGTGATGACGCCTGATTTGAGACCTTCAATCACGGCACGACGGTCTGATTCCAAGCGAAGCGGTGGATTCATCTTAGCATTGCTACCTTGAGTCAAAAGAAGTGCTTCTGTCTTAGAGAAATGCTGTGGCGCTACTTCTGCTGTGACTTGCGCTCCCAATCCTTGAGCAAACTCCACTACTTTAACACTTTCTTCCTTAGACAAATGCTGGATGTGAACATGAGCCTTAGTTGCATAGGCAATCATAACATCACGCGCCATCATAGCATACTCAGCCACCCCAGTTGCACCGCAGATATGGAAATGCTCTTTAGCAATATTTTCATTAAACCCAAGTATCCCATTCAATCCTGGATCTTCTTCATGAAGGCTAATAAAAGTATTAAGCTTTTTAGCTTCCTCCATGGCTTCCTTGACAACTTTACTACTTTCGAGTGGAATGCCATCATCTGAAAATCCAACTGCTCCAGCTTCTAAGAGTGCTTTAAAGTCAGTCAAATCTTGCCCATTAAAATTTTTAGTAATGGTCGCAACCGTCTTAACATTAATCTTCTCTTTGGCAGCTGACTGGAGAACTTCTTGCAAAGTCTCCACGTCTGAAATGGTTGGACTAGTATTAGCCATCATGACGACAGTTGTAAAACCACCTGCAGCGGCTGCAAGGGCACCTGTGTGAATATCTTCCTTATGAGTTTGACCAGGTTCACGGAAATGAACATGAATATCGACCAAGCCAGGAGCAACCACAAGACCTGTAGCATCAATCATCTCTGCTCCTTCTTCTTTAATCTCAGGTGCAATTTTGATAATTTTCCCATCTTGGGCTAAGACATCACACACTTGATCCAAACCAGACTTGGGATCCATTACACGACCATTTTTGATTAGTAGCATCTGCTTTCTCCTTTATTCATAGAAATCAACTTGGGTATCCAACAATTTATCCCCATCATAAACAAACTTAGCTGAAAAGAAGGGTTTGTCCTCTAAAAGCCACTCAACAAAGGTATGGTCACCTTCCCAAGTCGGCTTGCTCAAAACCTCATCATAAGGAACCCATTCCAGCGTCCCCTCGTTGCAATCAATCAAGTCACCCTCAAACTCTGTCACCTTAAAAACATAGGTGTACCAGTCTAAATCTGGTGTAAATTCAGGAAAAGTGATGACACCTTTTAGAACTGGCTTGGCTTTGAGCCCTGTTTCTTCGAGGATTTCACGCGCCGCGCATTCCTGAGGCGTCTCTCCTCGCTCTAGCTTACCACCCACACCAATCCATTTCCCTTCATGGACATCATTGGGTTTCTTATTACGATGGAGCATAAGCAATTCTTTCCCGTTATCAATGTAGCAAATCGTCGCTAACTGAGGCATATTTTCTCCTTATCTAAGCCAATCGATTGGCTCTTGTCCTGTCTCTTTTAAGAATGCATTGGCCTTGGAAAAAGGCTTGGAACCCCAAAATCCTCTGTAAACCGATAAAGGACTGGGATGGGCTGATTCGATAATCAAGTGATGAGGATTGGTAACTAAGGCCTTCTTCTTACGTGCATAAGCTCCCCAGAGTACAAAAACGACTGGTCTATCTAGATGATTGACCACCTGAATCACAGCATCCGTAAAAGGCTCCCATATCTGACCAGCATGACCATTGGCCTGTCCAGCAGGAACTGTCAAACAAGCATTAAGAAGCAAGACTCCTTGCTCAGCCCAAGCTGTCAAATCATGAGATTTCTTAACCCCGATATCATCTGACAATTCTTTCAAGATATTTTGCAAGGATGGCGGAGCTGGGATAGAGTCAGGTACAGAAAAACTCAAACCCTGCGCTTGACCTGGCCCGTGATAGGGATCTTGCCCTAGAATCACCACCTTAACTTCTTCAAGCGGTGTTGTCAAGAGAGCTTGAAAAACCTTTTCCTTGGGCGGATAAACAGTACCCTGAGCATAGACCTGCTCCATAAACTGATTGATTTTCCCGAAATAACCTTCAGGTAATTGCTCCTTAATCAAAGCATGCCAAGATGAGTGTTGCATAAAGCCTACTCCTTCGTATTTACTGCCTCTATTATAGCAAAAAGTGGCTATCTAAACCACTTTTTACAGTTTATCTAAACAATCCAGCAAGTCTTGATAAGAATGGACTTCGTAAGTCGGCTGGGCTTGTGTATGATTTTCGAGGTGATGAGGATTGTACCAAATCGTGTCAATCCCCGCATTATTGCCGCCTTGAATGTCGGCGGTTAGAGAATCTCCAATCATCAGGGCTTTTTCTTTATCAAATCCAGCAATCTGCTGACCGATTTTTTCATAGAAAAAAGCATCTGGCTTTTGTGTTTGCAACTGTTCAGAGATAAAGACTTGATTGAAATAAGGTGCTAGACCAGATTGAGCCAAACGCCCTGTCTGAATGGCAGTAATGCCATTTGTCGCAGCATATAGCTCATAATCACGCTCGATGAGGCTGTCCAAAAGTTCATGAGCACCCGAAATCGTTTGCCCCTGCTGAGCGAGGTAAAATTGATAATGCTGGGCTAGAAAACTACCGTCTTTTTCCTGTCCAAAGTGAGCAAATAAACGAGAAAAGCGCGTGTTAACCAGCTCTTGTTTACTGATTTTCTTTTGCTCTAAGTCCTTCCAGAGAGCCTTATTCATAGGAACATAATAGTCTTTATAAGCCTGAATATCTGCAATCCCTTCTTCTTTTAGAAGTTGCGTCAAAGCCACATCCTCAGCAGCATCAAAATCAAGCAAGGTATGGTCAAGGTCGAAGAGTAAAACTTTGTAGGGCAATTTGAGAGTTTTCCTTTCTAAGATAAACAACTTTCACTTCAGTCTGCTGTTCAATGTAAAAACTTAAAAGTAGTTTAGTATCACAAAAATAATAGTTCCAATTGGTTAACTACCCCATACTATTCTATTCTAATCAAATTTATTTTTATTATAGAAAAATCTTCTATAAATTCGAGCAGTAGTTAAAATACAAACAAATATGACGCCCAAAATAGATAATACTATTTTTACAAAACTCATTTCAGAGCCTATTACATAGATATGAAAAAGAGGGGCTAGTCCTACACATAGAGACAATAGATAACTACTAAATCTTATCTCACCAATTCCTGCAAAAAAATGTTTCATTTTAAATATCCCCATTTTACCTTTCATCTTTATAGTCCACTAACAACTCTATTGACTTCTCATTTTTTTGAATAATCTTGACAGCAAATTTACTCCACTTAATGCCACTAAAACTTCAATGGGCAAAAAATAGTAATCCCATATCAAATGAGAAATCAGCAATATTAGAAATAGTATACAGTCAATATAACTATTCTGAAAATACTCTGTAATTACATAATACAAAAACACCACAACCATCATAATACTATCATCCTGTTCTTCTCACTAACGCTATTTCCAAAATTTAATTTTTTTATGACTTAGTAACGCAATTCCAATTAGCAATACACCTAAAATAAATAAAAGTATCTCCCAAAATTTATTCTCAGTTTTAATAAAGCCACCATATCTATCTCACTTCTTGTTCTTAAATAATTCATACTCTTTTTCTCTGATAAAGGGGAGGGAAAAATTAGAAAAAATTAGTAGAATTGAAAACAGATATCCGTCTTTTTGCATTGCTAAAACATAGCCTAAAAATAAATAGACAATCAAATCTACTGCGAAAAGAGAAAATATCCTCCTTTTCATTGCCTTACTTGTCTTAAAGATTCTGTTTAATATAAACTTTATCGTAGTATCTACACAAATTTTTATCAAAAGGATAAGAGTCAGTACATGATTATCAACTGTACCATGAAGAGTAAATGGAAATATAGTTAATATAAAACTAGAAATCTCTAAATATTTTATCCAAGGAGATTGAGATATCTTACTTTTAAACTGACTGATTTTCCTATACTCACTAGCTAATCTAGTATCAAAATCTCTACCAATTCTATTAAAGATTAAGAACTCCAGGATAAAAATACTGATTAATACGATATAAGTAGAAACCTTTCCTGGGAAATATTTATTGATTAAAATCGGGAAAATCATTAACAGAATTGAGTTTATAGCCAGACAAATGGATACTATTTTATTCTTCACAGAATATAGAGGTAGCGATACTATTGAATAGAGAAACGCTAAAAAAAGAAGCAAGAAATACTCAGTGCTGCTAATTAGCGGCGCCCTTAATGATAAAAATAGATAGCCCCCCCACACGATGATATGCGCTTTACGAATTGACTCTAGATTACTCATCTACCTACTCCTAATATGTAAAGGGAGTCCATTTTTAGTTTACATTCTCTTTCAAACAAGTTATAAGCATTTCATGATATTTCCTTCTTCTGCATTAGGTAAAGTTGAAATACACTTTTTGCAAGTGAAAATATAATTATTATTTGGATAACCAAAATATCTATCCCCATCCTAGACATAAACCAATTCAGGTTAAAGATACAAATATAATGATAAGGCTTTCTTTTACTTTATACTACCATAAAACAAGGAATCTCTCAACAAAATTCATTATCAAACTACTACTCTAGGAGATTGACAGTCCAAATCTTTCAGAATAGAACACTCCTAACTATCGAATGTTCCGTTTTCATAAATATATATGCTATTCTGGGCCTAGAATCCCTATAAACTAAATGTTTTTGCACTATTCTAAACCATTGATTACCTTAAATTTTAATTTTTGAAGGATTCTAAAGCTAGAATAGTCCCATCACAATCAGTTTTGATTGATTCACAATTTAGAAACACTATAGCTTTACTCCTGTCAAAATAAAAAGGAACTGCCCAAAGCAATTCCTTTCTGATTTTGAAATTATTTACTTAAAATTTGATAGTTGAGATAATCAATAGCCCACCTATAAAAAGAGTTATAGTAAAATTCCTTATTTATTGATTTCAAGCTCCGACAACTGTGTTTGAATAACTGACAGTTCTGCACCAGCCTGAAGAAGAGCTGCTGCAGTATAGGCGCCTTCTACAATTGGAACCCTATTGATCATGATGCTTTTATCACTGAAATCAGCCACCATTTCTAAGTTCATTTTAGCAGAACCTAGGTCAAAAAAGGCTAATAAAGTATCTGCTGGATTTTCGGAAACAACCCTATCTACTTGATCAAAACTTGTTCCAATTCCTCCATCTTCGGTTCCTCCTACATAAGTAATCGGAACATCTTTAGCTACTTCACTAATCAGTTCAACAACACCTTCTGCAATATTTTTGGAATGTGAAACGATAACAAGACCAATACTTCCCATTAAACCACCCCAGTTTCTAAAAGAGCAGTAAAGAGTAATCCTGATGAGAATGATCCAGGATCAATATGTCCAAGAGAACGTTCTCCTACATAAGATGCTCTTCCTTTAGTTGCAAGTAAATTTTTGGTAGCATTCACTACCTTATCAATAACCTCTTGAGTCAATTTGTCAGCAGATAAGGCAGCAATAACAGGAGTCCAAACATCAACCATTGTCTTTTCTCCAACTTCTGCTTTCCCACGTTTGACAATCATCTCCAAACCGCTTTGTAAGATTTCCTCTATTTTCAAATTTGAATCAGCCTTGGCCATGCCCATAAAAGCAGAGCCATACAAGGGACCAGAAGCACCGCCTACCTTACTTAGTAGCTGCATTGAGACAAGTTTAAAGACATCACTGCTGGTCTCAAATTGCTTTCCTTCTAAGTTCTCCATAACTGCAGCCATGCCACGCGCCATATTTCCACCGTGGTCTCCATCTCCTATAGGAGTATCTAACTCACTAAGGTAATCTTTCTGTTCTTGAATCTTTTCATTAAAAAGCTTCATCCATTCAAGAGCTTGTTCAGCATTCATGAAACATTTCCTCCTTGAGTTTTACCAAGCTGGTGTAGTAACAGGTGCATTTAGAGCATCCAACCACTCATCATCTGCCAATCGAATCAATGTCAATGACAAGCCAGCCATATCGATTGAGGTCATATAGTTCCCAATTTTCTTAAATGCCAACTCAACACCTTTTTCATGGAGTAATTTAGACACATCATTTGCAAATACGTATTGTTCCATAAGAGGAGTGCTTCCTAAACCATTAATGAGAAGACCATAGCGTTCACCAGCTTTAAGTTGGAAACCTTCAGATAATTTTTCAACCAATTCTGAAGCTAATTGTGCTGAAGGTTGCATTTTCTCTTTTTTATATCCAGGCTCACCGTGAATACCAACTCCATATTCAAATTCATCATCTTCTAGAACAAATCCTGGTTTACCAACTTCAGGAACGGTTGCTCCAGACAAGGCCAACCCAATTGTTTTAATTTCTAAGACAAGTTTGTCAGCTAAGTCCTTCATTTCAGATAATGATTTACCAGA
Source organism: Streptococcus sp. 20925_1_69 (assembly GCF_041432365.1). Lineage (GTDB taxonomy): Bacteria > Bacillota > Bacilli > Lactobacillales > Streptococcaceae > Streptococcus. The sequence goes on along the minus strand of NZ_JAPVZL010000001.1, from coordinate 200,985 downwards.
ACGAGCCGCATCACCCAAAATTTTATGGACTAATATAGTTCCTGCAACACCACGACGCCCTTGGGTATAGAGACTATTTTCAACAGCAATATCATCATCGACTACAACACTTGCTACATCAATACCTTCCATCTCAGCAAGTTCTTGTGCAATTTCAAAGTTCATAATGTCTCCAGAATAGTTCTTGATGACCATGAATACCCCAGCACCTTCATCAGCCACTTTAATGGCTTCTAAAATTTGGTCCGGAGTAGGTGAAGTGAAGACTGCTCCACAAATGGCAGCTGACAACATTCCATCCCCTACAAATCCAGCATGACTTGGTTCATGTCCTGAGCCTCCGCCTGAAATGAGTCCAACTTTTCCTGTCTTTTCTGCCCTTCTAACGATGACATCAAAACCATCTAAGCGTTCTACCAAGTCATCATGCATAAATGACAATCCCTGCAACATTTCATCAACAACTTGTGTCGGTTCATTTATAATTTTTTTCATGAGAAACTCCTTTCGGCATCTACCTTTGTTTTCGCTTTCATTATATATTTTTTATTGCTGGCTGATAAGGGACAGATTCTATTATTTGTCCCCTTTTAAACCCGTTTAAAACATTTTTTTGGTAAAATGAAGTAAGTAAAAGAAAGGCTTCCTATGGCATCATCACTCATTACAAAAAAACGAATTGCCAAGGCATTTAGAGACCTATTAGCTACTAGAGAATTTGATAAAATCTCTATTGTAGATATCATGGAATCAGCTGGCATTCGCAGACAGACCTTTTATAATCACTTTCTTGACAAATATGAACTGCTAGACTGGATATTTGAAAATGACTTAACCGAGTATATCACCAATAACTTGGACTTCATTTCAGGCCAAAAACTATTACAAGAACTATTTCTTTATTTCGAACAAGAGCGTGACTTTTATATTCAACTTTTTGATATTCAAGGGCAAAATAACTTCTATGACCACTTTATCAGCTACTGTCGCTTGCTTGTATCAAAAATTTTAAGAGAATACGGTCAGATTGATATCGATTCATCTGCTTATACTTGTTTTTTGTTAGACTATCATTCACATGCTCTAGCAGAAATCGTGAAGGCTTACGTCAATAAAAAAAGTCCAGTTCCACAACCAGACTTTCTAATCATGACAATTATTGGAAAGAGACCACAATGACATTTATTTCAAATCATAAACAGAAAATTATTTCAAGTTACATTTCAGCAACTGTCAGCAGTCATCCTGAATTAGAAAAACACCCTACTTTACCACTAGTCTATCAAAAAAATCACAATCCTCATCAGGTTCCAATATTGGCGGGTGGAGGTTCCGGTCACGAACCTGCGCATATTGGATATGTGGGAGAAGGCATGCTTACTGCTGCTATCTATGGCCAATTATTTACTCCTCCTACAAGAACTGAAATCTTAGAGTCCATTCGTTTTTTAAACAATGGTCACGGTGTCTTCATCATTGTAAAAAATTTCGAAGCAGACATCAAAGAATTTAGCTCGGCCATTAATACTGCTAGAAAAGAAGGAATTAAGGTCGGCTATAGTCTAGCACACGACGATATTTCTATTGAACCTCACAATAGATTTCAAATTAGAGGAAGAGGGCTTGCAGGGACTATTTTACTTCATAAAGTTCTAGGATATGCAGCTCAAAATGGTGCCAAAATAGAGCAACTAACTGATTTAGGTCATGAACTTGCTCCCGAAATCGCAACAATTGGCTTTGCAACGAAATCGGCTAGTCTCCCTCAAGCCACCCTTCCACTATTTAACTTGGAAGAAGGAAATATTTCTTATGGTATTGGTATACATGGCGAAGAAGGCTATCGTATCGTCCCATTCCAATCATCGGAAATCCTGGCAAATGAAATTATAAGTAAGTTAAGATTGCACTATCATTGGAAAAAAGGTGATCAATTTATATTGCTTGTAAATAATCTAGGCACTACCAGCAACCTAGAAATGGGTATATTTATCAATGATCTCCTTCAACTCTTAGAAATTGAAGGAATCACTATTACATTTATAAAATCAGGAACATTTATGACCAGTCTGGATATGGCAGGTATATCCGTAACTCTTTGCCCTGCGAAAAATAAACAATGGTTAGAAGCGCTCAATGCTCCAACAACAGCTTTTGCATGGTAATTTGCTAGCCCAATCATAGTGGCTTGACGTGCTACTAACAAAGTAGGAACCTAGACTTGTCCCTCCCGTCCACTTATAGATACCTTTGACAAAGAGTTCGTCATTGCTAAAAACTTCTATCAACTCTAAAACCTCTCTATGTGATTGTTCTAGGAGTCTAGTCGCTTATTCTAAAGATGTTTTCTGGTGCTTCTTCCAAAAAGCGACATTCATTTGTCCATAAGTTTTCCAATTATAAGGTTCAGGGAGAAAAGGTCTTTCGTGACCTTTTTGATTAGAATGTACCCAAGTCAAAAGTAACTGATGCCATTCATAAAGATGGATCAAGACATCCCGCAGATTTTTATCCCTTTTCCAGTGAGCTTCTTTTTTCTTTAGGTCTCTTGAAAAATCAAATGGAGTCTGTAGCTCATCTTCACTTAGTTGGGAGATGAAACGATTGAGCTTTTCATAGTTTTCCTTAGAGGCCAGCATTAGCTCCTCTTTTGCTTTCGGTCTAGGCACAGAGTTCTCCCTTCATATTATTTTTTATCCTTTAAATCTCTATAACTTATCCTTTAATTTCTCAACAAAGAGATAGGCTGCTGGACAGGTCAAGGTATTTTTAATCGTCAAATGGTTGATTTGATGGATCTTTTTACGGTCTGTATGGGGAAATTCACGACAGGCTTTTGGACGAACGTCATAGATGGAACAGAGGTTATCTCCTCCTAAAAACGGACAGGGCATGGATTTGAAAACCTTGTCTCCATCTTCATCCACCTGCAGAAATTCTGCTTCAAAGGCCGGCAATTTCATCTTAAAATACTTAGCAATACGGGTGATGTCTGCCTCTTTAAAGTCTGGCCCTAAAGTCTTACAACAGTTAGCACAGGCGGTACAATCAATCTCCGCAAAGACCTCTTGATGAATCTGCTGGGCTATCTTATCTAGATTTTTTGGTGGCTTTTTCTTTAAATTGGCTAACACTTTACGATGTTCCTTCTGCTTTTGCAAGGCTAGCTGATGGTAGTACTCAATATCAATTTCTTTAGACATGGTTTCTCTCTTATTCTATTTACTTCCCCCTATTATACCATGCCTCTGGAGCATTTAAAAGTGTACTTTATAATACTATACTTTTCCAAAATGCGTCAAAAAACCTTGCAACTAGGTTACAAGGTTGATTACATTAATCGAAGTTAACGTATTCTTTTTGAAGTTCAAGAACTTCTTCCATTGTTGAACACTCTGTAAGGGCACGGTTAGCGTACTCTTCCATCTTAGCAGTATCCAATTTCTTCATCAAGCTACGTGTACGGAGTACAGATGTTGCTGACATAGAGAACTCATCCAATCCCATTCCGACAAGAAGTGGAACAGCTTTTTGGTCACCAGCCATCTCACCACACATACCAGCCCATTTACCTTCAGCGTGAGCTGCTTTGATAACGTTGTTGATCAAGCGAAGGATTGATGGGTTATATGGTTGGTAAAGGTATGAAACTTGTTCGTTCATACGGTCTGCTGCCATTGAGTATTGGATCAAGTCGTTTGTACCAATTGACATGAAGTCTACTTCTTTTGCAAATTGGTCTGCAAGCATCGCTGCTGCAGGGATTTCAATCATGATACCAACTTGGATATCATCCGCAACTGCAACTCCTTCAGCAAGAAGGTTTGCTTTTTCTTCTTCATAAACTGCTTTGGCTGCACGGAATTCTTTCAAAAGGGCAACCATAGGGAACATGATACGCAATTGACCATGAACAGAAGCACGAAGAAGAGCACGGATTTGTGTACGGAACATTGCATCTCCAGTTTCAGAAATAGAGATACGAAGGGCACGAAATCCAAGGAATGGGTTCATTTCGTGTGGCATATCGAAGTAAGGAAGTTCCTTATCTCCACCAATATCCATTGTACGAACAACTACTGGTTTACCATTCATTCCCTCAAGAACAGCCTTGTATGCTTCATACTGCTCATCTTCAGTTGGGAAGTCTTGAGAATCCATGTACAAGAATTCTGTACGGTAAAGTCCAACAGCTTCTGCACCGTTGTTGTTAACACCTTCAACGTCTTTTGGAGTACCGATGTTAGCAGCCAACTCGAAGTGTTTACCATCAGCAGTCACTGTTTGAGCATCTTTCAAAAGTGCCCATTCAGCTTTTTGTTTAGCATAAGCTTCACCAGCTGCTTTAAATTCTGCCGCTTGTTCATCTGTTGGGTTGATAATCACTTCACCAGTAATTCCGTTAACGGCAAGAATATCACCGTCTTTCACTACTTCAGTGATGTTATTTGTTCCCAATACAGCTGCAATTTCAAGTGTACGTGCCATGATAGCTGAGTGGCTTGTACGTCCACCGATGTTGGTTACAAAAGCTTTTACAAAGTTTTTGTCCAATTGAGCTGTATCAGATGGTGTCAAGTCATGTGCAATCACGATTACTTCTTCATTGATTGAAGCTGGGTTTGGTAATTTCTTACCAAGAAGGTTTGCCAATACACGTTTTGTCACGTCGCGGATATCCGCTGCACGTTCTTGCATGTATGGGTTATCTTCCATGCCTTCAAAGATAGTGATGAACATGTCAGTCACTTCTTTAAGACCCGCTTCAGCATTGACTTTCTTAGCACGAATTGTTTCTTTAATCTGACCGATCAATTCTGGGTCAGCAAGAACCATCAAATGAGCGTCAAAAACTTGAGCTGCTTCTTCACCAAGCGTACCTACAGCTTTCTCACGGATAAGAGAAAGCTCGTTTTGAGAAGCTTCAAGAGCTACATCCAAACGAGCCTCTTCTGCGTTTGTATCTTCGACTGAAATAGTCTCGAATGACAAATCCGGTTGAACGAGTAGATATGCTTTTGCAACTGCAACACCGTCAGATGCTGCGATTCCTTTAAGCATTTCTGTCATTTTCCTTATGCCAATCCTTCTTTTTCCATTGTTTCTGAGATTGCAGCGATAGCGTCATCTGCATCTGCACCTTCAGCTGAGATAGTTACGTCAGCACCTTGGCCAACACCAAGACTCATAACACCCATGATTGATTTAAGGTTAACTGATTTACCTTTGTACTCAAGAGTGATATCTGAAGCAAATTTGCTAGCAGTTTGTACCAACAATGTTGCTGGACGTGCGTGAATACCTGTTTCTGCCACTACGTGGAAATCTTTAGAAGCCATAGTTTGACTCTCCTTTTGTTCTTTCTTTTTTGAGTTATATGTGATAACCCTTACAATTTGGTATTATACCATCTTCTAGGATTTTTTTCAAGCATTTTATGGGATTTATTCGATTTCCTTTCAGATAACTTGCTGAAAATCTTCTATCCTATATAACAAAACACAGGATATAGTTTTCCAAAAAACAACTTATAGGAGAATTATCACTATTTTTCAAAACAAACACTACATATTGTGTTTTGTTTAGTTATGTACAAAAACAGACCACTATATTTAGTTTTAAATCGTTGACAAAAATTTAATTTCTGATATACTAAGAAAGTAATCTATTTTGAAAAAGGAGTTACACAATGGTAACCGTTTATTCTAAAAACAACTGTGTCCAATGTAAGATGACCAAACGTTTCTTGGATAGTAATAACGTTGAATATAAAGAAATCAATCTCGATGAACAACCTGAGTACATCGATCAAGTTAAAGAGCTCGGTTTCAGCGCAGCTCCTGTTATCCAAACACCAACTGAAGTCTTTTCAGGTTTCCAACCAGGAAAACTGAAACAATTAGCATAATCTTAGTACATCATCCAGAAGAGACTGCTTCTAGGGCTAACTTAGAAGCCTTTCTTTTGTAATTAGATAAGGGAAATTTTATGGGATTAAAACATCTTGAGGACGTGACCTACTTCCGTCTCAATAACGAAATCAACCGTCCTGTTAATGGACAAATCATGCTTCATAAAGATAAGGAAGCCTTAGATGCCTTCTTTAAAGAAAATGTAGTTCCAAATACTATGGTTTTTGATTCAATCAAAGATAAAATCAACTACCTCATTGAACACAACTACATTGAAACAGCCTTTATCAAGAAATACCGTCCAGAGTTTTTGGAAGAGTTGCATCAATTTATCAAAGACCAAAACTTCCAATTCAAGTCTTTCATGGCAGCTTATAAATTTTACAATCAATATGCTTTGAAAACCAACGACGGTGAATATTATCTTGAAAGTATGGAAGACCGTGTCTTCTTTAACGCCCTTTATTTTGCTGATGGGAATGAAGCTATTGCCATCGATATTGCCAATGAAATCATCCACCAACGCTACCAACCTGCTACTCCTTCCTTCTTGAATGCTGGACGTGCTCGTCGTGGGGAGTTGGTATCTTGCTTCTTGATCCAAGTGACTGATGATATGAACTCTATCGGACGTTCTATCAACTCTGCCCTTCAACTGTCACGTATCGGTGGAGGTGTGGGAATTTCCCTCAGCAACCTTCGTGAGGCTGGTGCTCCTATCAAGGGCTATGAAGGAGCTGCTTCAGGTGTCGTTCCTGTTATGAAGCTTTTCGAAGACAGCTTCTCTTACTCCAACCAATTGGGGCAACGTCAAGGTGCTGGGGTTGTCTACCTCAACGTCTTCCACCCAGATATTATCGCCTTCCTTTCAACTAAGAAAGAAAACGCTGATGAAAAAGTTCGTGTTAAGACCCTTTCACTTGGTGTTGTGGTGCCCGATAAATTCTACGAACTAGCTCGTAAAAATGAAGAAATGTACCTCTTCAGCCCATACTCTGTAGAACTTGAATACGGTGTACCATTTAACTACATCGATATCACCGAAAAATACGATGAACTAGTCGCAAATCCAAATATCCGCAAGACAAAAATCAAGGCGCGTGATTTGGAAACTGAAATCTCTAAATTGCAACAAGAGTCTGGCTACCCTTATGTAGTAAACATCGATACGGCTAACCGTGCAAATCCCGTTGATGGAAAAATCATCATGAGTAACTTGTGTTCTGAGATTCTTCAAGTCCAAGAACCAAGCTTGATCAACGATGCTCAAGAATTCCTTCAAATGGGAACAGACGTTTCATGTAACCTTGGTTCAACCAACGTAGTCAACATGATGACTTCACCTGACTTTGGTCGTTCTATTCGTGCTATGGTTCGTGCCCTTACTTTCGTTACAGATAGTTCGCACATCGTAGCTGTTCCTACCATTGACCACGGAAATAGCCAAGCCCATACCTTTGGTCTTGGTGCTATGGGACTTCACAGCTACCTTGCCCAACAATTGATTGAATATGGATCGCCTGAGTCTGTTGAATTTACAAGCATCTACTTCATGCTTATGAACTACTGGACCTTGGTTGAGTCAAACAATATCGCGCGTGAACGTGGTATTACCTTCCACAACTTTGAAAAATCAGACTATGCTAACGGAAGCTACTTCGACAAGTATGTGACAGGCGAATTTGTTCCAAAATCAGAACGTGTTAAAGAACTCTTCAAAGATGTCTTTATCCCAAGTGCTGCTGACTGGGCTGAACTTCGCGACAAGGTTCAAGCAGATGGTCTTTACCACCAAAACCGCCTTGCTGTAGCACCAAATGGTTCTATCAGTTATATCAATGACGTTTCTGCCTCTATCCACCCGATTACGCAACGTATCGAAGAACGTCAAGAAAAGAAAATCGGTAAAATCTACTACCCTGCTGCTGGCTTGTCAACAGAAACCATTCCTTACTACACTTCTGCCTACGACATGGATATGCGTAAAGTGATTGATGTTTACGCTGCTGCGACTGAGCACGTGGACCAAGGACTTTCACTTACTCTCTTTATGCGTAGTGACATTCCAAAAGGACTTTACGAATGGAAGAAAGAAAACAAACAAACGACACGTGACTTATCAATCCTTCGTAACTATGCCTTTAACAAGGGTATCAAGTCTATCTACTACGTCCGTACCTTTACAGATGACGGTGGAGAAGTTGGTGCTAACCAATGTGAAAGCTGTGTGATTTAATGATTATAATATTTGCAATAATTATATATACTTTGTTTATTATTCCTTACAAAGTTACTCTTAACGAATTTAAAGAGTTGTCCCTTTCAATAAAAGAAACTTATAATTTTTTTAAAAAAAAGTTTAAAAAAGCCAACAAAGTAGGCAAAGTTGGTTATTCTATTTTGTTAATAATGATTTCTCTTTTATTGTTATTTCTAAGTTTCTTTTATATCTTATCCTCAGCATGTTACAATACTCTCAAGAAAAATGTAAATAGTTTTCATGCTAATGTATATCAATATTTTATCGTACCGTATCTAATTACCTATTATCTTGTACAGTTTATGGGAACAGATGATAGTTACGGTAAAACGTTAGGAATAATTACAGAATACTTTAAACAATTAAATGATTTATTTACTCAAAAATCTGTTATTGAATTTTATATCATCCTAATTATTATTGCTTTAATTTCGTGTTTCTTGTATTTTTATCCTAAATTTATTTTTTCAGATAAAAACACTATTGAAAAGCATTTTTGGGATCTTTTAAATCTATTTTACAACAGTAGTATGCTCACTATAATTTTTCTTGCATTTTTAGGACTTTTCTTTATATTGACAGATACGGTTACAAGTGATTTAACTCAGAAATTTAATATTAGTTTTTTTGACGTATACTCTACACTATCATTGTATTACGCTAGTTGTATTTTACTTGTTAAAATTATCTTCAACCTTAGTATAAAACCATTTATAGAATCGAGAAAGCAAAATGACGACTTACTACAAAGCCATTAACTGGAATGCCATCGAAGATGTCATCGACAAATCAACTTGGGAAAAGCTGACGGAGCAATTCTGGCTCGATACGCGTATCCCCTTGTCAAATGACCTGGACGACTGGAGAAAACTATCAAACAAAGAAAAAGACTTAGTAGGAAAAGTCTTTGGTGGTTTGACCCTTTTGGATACCATGCAATCTGAAACAGGGGTTCAGGCTCTTCGTTCAGACATCCGTACACCCCATGAGGAAGCTGTTTTCAATAACATCCAATTTATGGAATCTGTCCACGCAAAATCTTACTCATCAATCTTTTCTACCTTGAATACTAAGGCTGAGATTGAAGAAATTTTCGAATGGACCAATACCAATCCTTACCTACAAAAGAAGGCAGAGATTGTCAACGAAATCTACCTAAACGGTAGCCCACTTGAAAAGAAAGTTGCCAGTGTCTTCCTCGAAACCTTCCTCTTCTACTCTGGTTTCTTCACTCCCCTCTACTATCTTGGTAACAACAAACTAGCCAACGTTGCGGAAATCATTAAATTGATCATTCGTGATGAGTCTGTTCACGGAACCTACATCGGATATAAATTCCAACTCGGTTTCAATGAATTACCTGAAGAAGAGCAAGAAAAACTCAAAGAATGGATGTACGACCTACTCTATACTCTTTATGAAAATGAAGAAGGCTACACAGAAAGTCTCTATGATGGTGTTGGTTGGACGGAAGAAGTCAAAACCTTCCTTCGCTACAATGCTAACAAGGCACTCATGAACCTGGGGCAAGATCCACTCTTCCCAGATTCAGCTGATGATGTCAACCCAATCGTTATGAACGGTATTTCAACAGGAACATCTAACCACGACTTCTTCTCTCAAGTCGGAAATGGTTACCTCCTTGGTGAAGTTGAAGCCATGCAAGACGATGATTACAACTACGGTTTAGACTAAATTCAATTATCCCAGAACTGATAACAAATATCATGGTTTGTTTAAAACAACCATGATATTTTTGTTTTTGTTTTCTTTTGTTTTTTAAATTGATTGATTGAATACTTTATGATAAAATAGTAATAGAAATAGAGGTGATAACGATGTTAAAGCAGGAAAAACTAGATAATATTCTAGAAACGGTAAATACAAAGGGAACTATTACTGTAAAAGAAATCATGACTCGCTTGAATGTGTCAGATATGACTGCTAGACGCTACTTGCAAGAGTTGGCAGACAAGGATCTACTTGTTCGGGTTCACGGTGGAGCTGAGAAAATTCGCACAGGTTCTATTTTAAACAATGAACGTTCCAATATTGAAAAACAAAGCTTACAAATCGCAGAAAAACAAGAAATCAGCCGTTTTGCAGGCCATTTAATCGATGAAGGTGAAACCATTTTTATCGGTCCAGGGACAACCTTAGAATCTTTTGCTCGTGAACTTCCAATCGATAATATTCGTGTTGTAACAAACAGTTTACCAGTCTTTCTCATCTTAAACGAACGAAAACTAACAGATTTGATTTTAATCGGTGGAAACTATCGCTCTATCACTGGAGCCTTTGTGGGAACACTAACCTTGCAAAACTTGGCCAATCTTCAATTTTCTAAAGCCTTCGTTAGCTGTAATGGTATTAAGGACAATGCAATTGCGACCTTTAGTGAAGAGGAAGGTGAATCTCAACGCATAGCCCTCAATAATTCCAATAAAAAATACTTACTAGCTGACAATAGTAAGTTCAATAAATTTGATTTCTATACCTTCTACAATATCTCTGATATTGATACCATCGTTTCAGATTCTAAACTGAGCAAAGAAACGTTTGAACAACTTTCAAAACAAACAAAAATTATTCTTTCTAAACCATAAAACTGATAATTGATAAAATATAAAATGCGTCATATCAAGAAAATAAGAATCTTGATATGACGCATTTTTTGATGAAGATTTTTACAAAGAGTTTCCTAGATTCTTTATGATTGTTGAAACGGCATAAAATCTGAATCAAAGGAGATATTATCCCATTCTTCAGGATTGATAAAATTTAAAAACAGATTTTTAAATTCTTCCAGCTCATAATCTGAATGACAAATCCATTCTTTACCAGTCGATACATACCATTTTCCGAGACTTTTCAATTCTTCATTCGTCAAACACGGTGTTTGAGAACATTTATCAAAATTAATAATGTAAACTTTTTCATAAATAGATTGGATAAAATCTTTGAACATCTTTTTGCCTCACTAGAATTCTATATCTAATTACTCATTCTACTAGTCTATAATCTGACTTTCTGCTACTTTCTTGTACCAGTGAGCTGATTTCTTAGGATAACGTTCTTGAGTTTCAAAGTCTACATAAAAGAGACCGTAGCGTTTTTCATAACCATTTGACCATGAGAAGACATCCATTAATGACCAAATGAAGTAACCTTTTACATTAGCGCCATCTGCAATCGCATCAGACAAGACTTCCAAGTGTTGCTTCACGTAATCAATACGACCATCGTCGTAAACAGTGTTATCAACGAACTCATCTTTATAACCAAGTCCATTTTCTGTGATGTAGATTTTCTTATAGTTCGGATAATCTTTCTTCACTCGCATGATTTGATCATACAAACCTTGAGGGTAGATAATCCAATCCCAATCCGTACGTGGTACATAATCAGGAGCTACACGACGACCAACACCTTTGATTTGGTATTTAGAGCTTCCTTTCTCACCCTTACCATTGTGGATGATTTTAGTTTCTCCATCAAAGGCTTCCATCCAGTCACTCATATAGTAGTTGATTCCTAGGAAGTCGTTCAAATCTTTCGCAGCTTCTAATGCTGTAAAATCTTCCTCACGAAGATCCAAGCTACCACCATTGACTGATAAGATATGGTTGACACCTTCCATGGTTTCAGCTGAATAGCGACCTAGATAAGTTGCATCCAAGATAAATTTATTGTGAATAATATCTTCCAACTCTGCTGCACGAACATCTGCTGGATTTTTAGGATCTAAAGGATACTTGGTTGGCAGTGCGTGAACAACACCAATTTCACCTTTATAACCTTTATCTTTATATAGCTTAACTGCACGCGCATGAGACACCATCATATTGTGGTGCGATTGGAAGACTTTGGCAAGATCGTACTGAATACCTGGAGGGAATTTACCAACCAAGTATTGACCATCACCGATTGGTCCAATTTCGTTAAAGGTTGTCCAATAGTTTACTTCCGGGAATTCTTCAAAACAGAGGGCAGCGTAATCTACAAAGTGTTCGATATTTTCACGGTTTAAGAAGTCGCCATTTGAGTGGAGAGCTTCTGGTGTGTCAAAGTGATGAAGAGTTACAAAGGGCTCAACGTGACGTTTGTGGCACTCCGCAAATAGATTATGATAAAACTCAACACCTTTAGCATTTACTTGACCGTAACCAGTCGGGAAAATACGTGACCAAGCAATAGAAATTCGAATACCATTGACACCATACTCTTCTGCTAGCTTGAGGTCAACTGGATATCGATTGTAAAAATCACTGGCTGGTTCTGCAGTGTACCAGTAGTTATCTTCAAGATATTTATCCCAAGCAACTGGTCCTTTTCCATCAGTATGTGTAGCGCCTTCTGCTTGATAAGCAGCTGTTGCGCCACCGAAAATAAAGTCTTTTGGTAATGTTTTTGTCATTTTTTCACCTATTTCTTGATTTAAATAAAGTAAAAGTGAGAAGAGAGGGGTCAGTGAGCCATCCTTCTCCATCTCACTTCTAGTACCAAGTCACCGAATTGTGACATGAGGAGGTAAAAACGATATCTTTTTACCGACGAATTAACAAGGCGATTAGGAAATTCGCCATAGCGATTTTCGTAACGAGAGGAGACTGTTTCACAGTCCCTAGCCTTAATCGAATTGTGACATGAGGAGGTAAAAACGATATCTTTTTACCGACGAATTAACAAGGCGATTAGGAAATTCGCCATAGCGATTTCCGTAACAAGAGGAGACTGTTTCACAGTCCCTATCGTTAATCGAATTGAGCTTGTACGAATGCAAGAGCACCTTTTCCATCACGAGTTAATTTGATGTATTGAGCGCCTTCTGTCTTGGCAAGTTTAATACCGAGTTTATCTGTTTCTGCTTTCATGTCTTCAAAGTTTGAAGCAACTTGAGGAGCAAGTATAACCAAATCAAACTCTGGCAACATTTCACGGTGAGCACCATAGCCACCTGCTGCTGCTTTCACAGGGACATTGTATTCTGCAGCCGCCTTGTTCAAAGCATTTGCAAGGAGACCACTTGTACCTCCACCAGCACAGAGAACGAGGACATTTGTTTCTTCAGTGATTTTATTTTGTGCTGCATCGATACCCGCTTTTTCAAGAATAGCATCTGCTTTTGCAGTGTTGAAGTTTGCAGCAACTTTGTCTTTCAATTCATCATTAGATTTACCTGAACGCTCTTCTTCAAGAATTTGTTCATCATAGACCTTAAGGAATGGATAGTAAATGACTACGTCAACCACGATTAGAAGGGCAGCAAGAATGAATGATAGAACTTGGAAATTCGTACCAAGAACTAGACCTAGTGGAGCTGGAGTTGTCCATGGTAGATTAGCAGTAAATGAATTCATTCCAAGAGTTTCAATAAAGAATTTAAAGATCCAAACGTTTGCGATAGGAGCAAAGATAAATGGAATGAAGAAGATTGGGTTCAATACAAGCGGTGCACCAAACAAGATTGGTTCGTTTACACCAAAGAAGGTTGGAACTACTGAAGCACGTCCGATTGCACGGTTACGTTTTGATTTTGTTAACCACATGAACATGAAAGGAACAACTAGTGTCGCACCTGTACCACCCATGGTAACGATAAACATTTGTGTACCAGAAGTAAGAATCTTGTCTGCATGCATCCCTTGTTGGAGAAGGTTCAAGTTGACTTCAGCATTTGCATAGGTAATAGCTGCGATTGCTGGTTCAACGATAGATGGACCATGGATACCAACAAACCAGAAGAAGGCAAAGGCACCAAAGATAATGGTAATACCAAGGTATCCATCTGCTGCTGAGAAGAGTGGTGCGAAGAATTTACCGATTGATTCTGCCACACTTGCACCAACAAAATGACGTGCTAATAAGTCAAGAGCATAAAGAGAAACAACAGATAGAGTGAATGGAATCACATCTTTAAAGACTTGTGAGATATTTGGTGGAACTTCGTCAGGCATACGAATAGTGACGTTGTTCTTAACACAAACCTTATAGATTGCTACAGTAACAAAGGCAGCAAGGAAAGCTGAAAGCAAACCTTTTGTCCCCAAGAATCCAGTAGCAAGACCATTTTCGATAGGATCAGCTGCCAACATCAACAAACCAACAATTGCTGCTAACAGTGTTGACATATAGTTGATTTGATTGGTTTTCTCCATGCTACGGTTTACTGAGTCGGTCAATGACTTAGCTGTTGTACCAGCTACCAAGAGAGCCAGAATACCCATAGAATAGCTATAAGGTTTCATCAGAAAGGCTACAACTTCATCAGACCATTTAAAGCCCCATGAATTTGGTACAAAGGCAATCAAGATAAAAATACTTGAGAAGAGAATAACAGGCATACCAGCAATAAAACCATCACGAATAGCACGAAGATAGATATTACGAGATAGTTTCTCAAAGAAAGGCTTTCCTTTCTCGATAAATGCAATTAGTTTATTCATTATTTAACTCCTCTCTTGTACAGTTCAATTAAATGGTGCATCAAATCTTTTAACAAAATAGTTGTCATCAAGTGATCTTGACCATGCATCATGGTTACACTATATGCTAAGTCCTCACCAGCTGCTTCCTTGGTCAATAGACTTGTTTGAGCATGGTGAGCCTCTGCGATACAAGAACCGGCTTCCTCAACTAATCTGTCCGCTTTCGCAAAATCACCAGCTTCAGCAGCCTTTAAAGCTTCCAATAGTTTTGAACGAGCGTCGCCAGCATAGGCTACGATTTCAAAACCTAACAATGTTACTTCTTCTCTATTCATGATAGAATTCTCCTTATATAGTTTTAAATAAATTTTTATGACAATAAACGTTGGATATGTAGAACTAGATAAACTCGTTCACTTTTATACAAATCAAGACCCGTATGTTGCGTAATCACATCATAGATCTTGGAACCAATTTCGAACGCTTTTGGATAGGATTGTTTAATATGATCTTCCATATCCAGAAGTGATTGGTTATCATCTCTAGATCTGTCTAAATAATCCAAGAAATAATTCAAATGAATCATAAAACGATCATAGAAATGGTTATTCTCTTTAGTTCGTTGAATTGCATAATCCTTTAAAACTTCTTCAACATTCCTGAGAATTTCTTTCCTCTTATCAATAGACTCCACAAATTCCACTTCATTTTCACCTTCGGCATTAATGAAATGATAAGCAATCCGAATAATTTCGTCCTCAGGAAAATGATCCACTAACTTCTGACGGTAAATTGAAAATGCTTCATTTGCGATTTGAAAAGCGACAGGATACTTAGTGGAAATATCTGGCAGATTACTATCCTTGTACCTTCCTTGTGCTAGAGCTTGGTAAGAACAGTAAATATGATCTGTCAAGGTTACATAGAGATACTCTTGAATCGGATAATGATATTTCTTTGAAAGCTTATCAATGATTTCATAGGTCACTGTGATAAAATCAAGCGGAACATCTTTGAGGAGAGCCATAAAGTTTTCTCTTGACTCTTCGGTCTTCATCCGAAAGATTTTCTCAACCTGATGTTCAGCAATCAAATCCCCCTTCTTCTTTCCAAATGCAATCCCCTTACCAATTACAATCACTTCTTCTCCTTTATCATTCCTGACAAGCGAGACATTGTGATTCATTGAATTTAGAATTCGATACATGTCAACCTCCTTTTATATCTTAAAGGTATATCAGTACAAAAAATGACCACAAATGAACTAGAAAATCAGCCGATTTCTAATTCACCTGTGATCATGCCTAATATTACTTAGTAACACTCACCTTGTATTAACTTGTGATTTAAGTATAGCACAAGTAAGTTATTTTGTAAACCCTTACATGTAACTTTTTTAAAAAATTTTTTAGATTCATGTTCCTAACCTAGGAGGACTTGCTTACACGCGTTCTTTCCATGAAGTCGCTGTTGTTTGAAGAACTTTGTTGAGTTCGTCAATGTTTTCAAAACCAGTTGTGCGAAGCCATTCGCGAGCTGCTGCTTCACCATCTTTTATGTAAGCTTCAACGGATCCAGCCCATGTAGCACGGCCACAAAGAACTCCGTTAAAGTTTGCACCTGATTCATGAGCAAATACAAGAGTATCTTGGAAGAGTTTAGCTGATACACCAGCACTCAAGTAGATGTATGGCAAGTTAGTTGCTTCATCTTGGGCTTTGAAGAAGGCTGCTACTTCTTCACGTGTGTAAACCACTTCACCCTCAGCGAAGCCTTCAACATATTTAATGTTAACAGGAACTTCTACTTTCAATACATCAATGTTAAAGCGTGGGTCTGAGAAGACTTTCATAGCACCGATAACTTTGTGAGGTTTTACTTTAGCGTATTCTACAGAACCAGCGTCAGCAATTTTTTCATCGTAAGCAAGGATTTCAAGGAAGAATGGGATATCTTCAGCCACACACTCAGAACCGATACGTTCGATATAGGCTTGTTTCTCTTGGTTAAGTTCGTCTGAGCTATCTACATCATAGTAAAGCAAGAATTTAACTGCATCTGCACCTTCTTCTTTAATACGTTTTGCAGACCAAACATCCAAGCAGTCTGGCAAGCGTTTTGTGCTAGTTGTGTCATAACCTGTTTTTTCATAAGCAAGAAGAAGACCAGCTTTTTCATCAAGAGCTTTAGTTGCTGGAAGTCCATACTCAGGGTCAAGAAGCATAGATGAAGCGTATTTAGTTAATTCATCTGCTACTAAGACTTTAAGTTCTTCCATTTGAGCCACTGTTGGTTCTTCTGTTTGGTGTTGAGCCATGAGGCGTTTCAAAGCACCACGTTGGTCAAATGCAAGAGCTGAGATGATACCATTTTCATCAGAAAGTTTTTCTAAGCGTGCACGTTTTTGTTCTGTTAAAGCCATTTTATACCTCTTTTACTATTAATTGATCATATAGAGCTTGATAGTTGGCCATGTTGACATGACCACTCATTTTTTCTTGAGCATTGAGCATACCAAGGACATTTGCCTTGATGAGTAATTCTGCATCCGATTCTTTATGAAGAAGTCCTGAAGAAATTCCTGCCACAGTAGAATCTCCAGATCCGACAGGGTTGACTACCTGGATTCTAGGAATATCAACCTTGTAGAAAGTTTCACCGTGTTTGGCAAAAGCACCGTTGGCCCCAAGTGAAACGATAATCCATTCAATCCCTGCAAACAAAGGTTCTTGAAGAACTTCTTTTAATTCATCCAAATCCTCAGAAACTTCTCTTCCTAGAAGCTGAGACAATTCCTCATTATTGGGTTTGATTACTGTTGGTTTATGTGGTGATTCAAGAACCGCCTGAAGAGCCGCACCAGAGCAGTCCAAGACTACAGACTTGCCAGCTTGATTAGCAAGTTCTACCAAGCTCGCATAGTAATCAACTGGAAGACCAGCTGGCAGACTGCCTGAGATAGCTACTACTTCAACTGACTCCAATAGTTTTTTGAAATGTTCCAAAAAGTCTTGACCTTCCTGTTCCAATACTTCAGGACCTTTTTCAAGAACTTCTGTTTGGTTGTCTCCGTGAAGAATAGCGATACAGTTACGAGTTTCTCCCTGAATAGAAAAGAAATCTTTCTTAACATTATCATCAATATTTTCAACTAAAAACTCACCAAGTTTGCCACCCACTAAACCAGTAGCAAGGACAGAATCACCAAACTCTGAAAGTACTCGAGTAACATTGAGTCCTTTACCACCAGCCGTTTTGGTTACATCTACCACACGATTGACAGTATCAATCTTCAACTCATCCAAGGGATAGGAAATATCGATGGATGGGTTCATTGTGACTGTTAAAATCATAGGTCACCTCTTAGTCGTGGTATTCTCCGCGATCCCATTTTTCAAGGAATTCAGTGAAGAAGTTTGCGTCTGTTTGTTGAGCATTATGACTTTCAACGTGTTCAATTTTCGCAATCAATTTCTTGTTTTCTTCAGATGGTTTGTATTCAGCATGGATGAAAGCTTCGATGATATCACACATGAGTAATTCACCAGTAATCTTACCACCAAAACCAATAACGTTGGCATTCAATTGCTCTTTAGCATAAAGGGCTGTTGTCATATCACGAACTAAGGCAGAACGAACACCAGGAACTTTATTTACAGCGTTGTTGATACCAACACCAGTACCACAGATACATACCCCAAGATCAGCTTGACCGCTAGTTACAGCTTCCCCTACTTTTTTACCAAAGATTGGGTAGTGAGTACGTGTATGGTCATATGTACCAAAGTCAATGACTTCATATCCTTTTGATTTCAAAAATTCTGAAACCGCCATTTTTTCATCTGTTACGATGTGGTCACATCCAATTGCAATTCTCATTTTTAACTTACCTTTCTTACTATAATCTAATTAGCACATTTTGTTCAACATGTCGACACGAATTTGGTGACGTCCACCATCGTATTTACCGTTAACAAATCCTTTAGCGATGTTTTTAGCCAATTCATCACCAACAAGTTGTGCACCCATAGTGATCATACGTGAGTTGTTGTGGCCACGAGTCATATAAGCTGAACGTTCGTCAGAAACTTCTGCAGCAACCATTCCTTTGATTTTAGTTGCAACCATGAATGGACCAGCACCATAAGCATCAATCACGATACCAAGGTTTTGTTCTTCTTTGTTTACTTCTGCAGCAACAGCAAGAGTCACATCAACAAAGTCTTGACCTTCAGCTGTAACATCCACAACGTGGAAGTTTTCTTTTTCCAAGAAGTCTTTCACAACTTCTTTCAATCTCAAACCTGCAGCATCTGCACCGATAACAATAGACATATTGTATACTCCTTTTTATTTTTCTAGGCTAGTAAAACCTTTTATAGTTAGCAGTTTACCTACAAAAGCTTTCTAGCAGTTTATTGACAAATTGGATTGAATGAGATGAATGACACCTTATTCAAGTTTAGGAAACCAGTTTCCTAGAAATAATCTTTCTCCACGCAAGAGAATATAACAAGTGATTATTTGTTTGTTGCAAACATCATTTGTTGCTTACAAACATAATATACTCCTATTTCCTGAAAAAGTCAACAGTTAGTGTTTGTTTTTGTGTTTTATTTTTTAATCTAAAAAATTTCGATGTCAAAACCAATTTGATCCACTTGTCCAGGTTCTAGGAGACGAACATTCTTCTTATCTTCTAGATGATCTCCTTCTTCAAGAGATGTTGACAAGCCAGACCATGGTTCAAAGGCAATGAAAGGACCTTTATTCAAGGTTGACCAGATGATGAGGTTTGGAAACTCTGTAAAGTGCACTTTCAATCCCTTATCATGTTTACGAGAACGAAGGGCAATTGTTCTAGATTGCAATTCATCTAAGGTAACTGCATCGGTACTGAAAAGATCATAGCTGAGGTCTAATTCTTTTTGCTCCTCTAGCCATGGACTTCTATCTTGAAAATCCAGCATACCCGTTTCTGGGAAAGGACGTGGAACAGAGCAAGTCTCTTCTTTCTCAAACTCTAAATAGTAATCTTCATAGACCTCATCATCCAGTAGAGGACAATTAAATCCTGGATGTCCACCAATAAAGTAAGGCATGACCTTGCTAGTTTCTTTATTGAAAATCTTGTATTGAGTCCTTACTGTCTTGCCAGTAAGGATATAAGTGATTTCTAGGCGAAAATGATAAGGATAGTTTTGATAGCTATTCTCATCGTCTTCAATTGCAAAAGTTACACTCTTGTCTGTCTGTTCAACTAATTCAAATTCTTTCTTACGAACCAAACCATGACGAGGAATCTTTCCTTGGCTTTCTTGTCCCTTCTCATCTAAATAGAGTGCTGTATCCTCTCTCAATGAACCACAGATGGGGAAGAGAACAGGAGCTTGTCCACTCCAATAAGTAGAATCCCCTTGCCACAAATACTCAAGTCCCTCAGCATCTTTTATAGAAGAAAGAGCCCCACCAAAACTGTTAAATTGAACTCTTAATTGTTCTGATTTTAATTCAATCACCATTATTTTCTCCGATTTCTTGATAGTTTATAAAAAACTAGGTTGTCACTCCTAAATGGTATGACAACCTAGTTTCAACAATTTACACTCTGCGAAAATCCAATTCAAACTTCGTCAGCGTTGCCTTGCCGTACTTTAGTACAGTCTACTGCTAGCTTCCTAGTTTGCTCTTTGATTTTCATTGAGCTTACATTTTATAGGAGCGCATTATTTTGCTTTTGCTGCGTACTCTTCGTTACGTTTGATCATTTGTTTTCTATACCATGCAAAGATACCGATGTAGAATACAAGGAAGACTACAGCACCAAGGATTGCTTTGATATCACCAGTTGTAGTGTTACCAATTGTCCAACCAAGAAGTTTTTCGATTGGACCTTCAAGAGTTGAGTGAGTAATCAATTGAGTTTGGCTCACACCTTCTGGGAAGGCACCTACACCTTTAGCAAGTTCTGTTGCAAATGGCGCGATAAGTGTACCTGAAAGAAGGAAGAGTGGCAACAAGAGTGTTCCGAAGATAATCATACGGAGCAATTTACCACGTGTTACAACCAAGAGAGCTGGAGTAACACCCATAGCGATGATACCTGCAAGTGGCAAGATACCATTTCCGACGTTTGAAAGAAGCACTGCTTCAATCAACATGATTGGTGCAAGTACGTTAGCACAAGCCCAAATTTCAGCACGACCAGCGATGAATGGCCAGTCAAGACCAATGTTGAATTTACGTCCTTGAAGACGTTTAGTAGCAACGTTTGTAATACCTTGTGAAAGTGGTTCTACAGCGGCGATGAACCATGAACCGATAAGTGAGAAGAGTTCCAAAGATACACCAGCTGTCAAACCAAGAGACAACCATCCTTTGATAACAAGACGCCATTTATCTGCATCTACAACCCCTTCAATTGGATGTGGAGTTCCCATAATACCGATAACGATACCAAGGATGAAACCGATAAAGAATTTAGAACCCCAGAAACCGATTTTCTTGTTCAATTTTGCAGCGTCAAAGTCATACTTATCAAGACCTGGGAAGAATTTTTCAAAAATCTTATCCAAAACCATGATAACTGGGTTCATCATGTAGTTCATGTGAGTTGAAGTCATTGGTGATGAACTTGGAGCGTTAAGAAGGTCGTCAAATGTAGGTTTCATCAAGTCAGAGTTGATGATTTTCAACACACCAACAAGGACGATAGCTGCTGTAGCAATCAAGAGTGAAACCCCTTGGCTCACACCATTGTTGTCTGCATACCATTTAATCAAAAGACCTGTGATAGACAAGTGCCAGATATCAAAGATATCAACGTCAAGTGTATCAGTTTTCTTCATAGCTAGCATCACTATGTTGACAATCAACATGATGAGCAAGAAGTATAGTGTCCAAGCAGATCCCCAAGTGATTGTTGCAAGTGGTGCCCAACCAACGTCAGTGATACTCAATTGGATACCAGTGTTTTCAACAAATTTTGCTAGCGACGCTGAGAAAGCAGTGTTTAGCATACCGATGATAGCACCGATACCTGTAAGAGCGATGGCAAGTTTGATACCACCTTCAAGCGCTTTGGAGAATTTCACTCCAAAAAGTAGAGCCAATATTGTCAAAATGATCAACATAATGACAGGACCACCCATATCTAAGACGGGTGTAAAGACCTTTTTGATTAGGTCAAAGATTGCATCCATAACAGTTCCTCCCTTTTTTATGTTATATGAATGTTAACAAATTAAAATTAGCTTAACCCGTGTTCTTTGATAGCTGCTTCAATATTGTCAAATACTGGAGCACTCATTGCTGGGATACGGAATAAGATTGGTCCAGCTTCGATAACTGGAATACCTGGGTCAAAACCAAGATCTGTAGCAGCAATTGGTGTGAAGATGTCATAACCTTTGATAAGATCTTCGTTAACGTCTTTTACCATGACTGCATCACAGTGAACATCAAAACCGCGGTTTGAAAGTTCTTCTTCAAGAGCACTTTTAATTTGGTGGCTTGAGTTAACACCTGCACCGCAGGCAGCAAGAATTTTAATCATATGGATTTCCTCCGATTTAATATTTTTAATAGACAAGATTAAGCAATTGCTTCAGCTATATAAGCATAGAGGGCTTCTGGTTCAGAAATTTTTGATAGTTCTTCAAGATGACCATTTCCAGTAAAGAAGTCCATCAACTGAGCAAGAATGTTCGTTTGACTTGAACTTGAGTTATTAATGATAAAGAAGAGCAAGGATACTTCTACTTCCTTATCTGGTGCAATCATGTTGTGGAAAGTCACCGGTTTCTCTAATCGAACGACCACAACTTTTTCGGCAAGATTATGAATAATATCTGTGTGAGGAATAGCCACATTCGGCAAATCCTTACCTAAAAATTCCATATCTAAACCAGTTGGAAATGACTTTTCACGCGTGATCAAGGCTTCACGATAGGTTGGAGTTACGATTTCTCGTTCTTCCAATAAAGTTGCAACCTGATCAAAGAGATGTTCTTGATTATCCGCTTCTAAGCAAAACACAAGGTTTTTGTCAAAGAAATGATCTAATCCCATAAGGTTTTCCCTTCTTTCCATTAACTTTATGCTATAAGTATAACACTATATGAAATCGTTGTCAATATTTTTATGTTGTTTTTTGTCTCTTTTTTTATATTTTTGTTGTTTTTTTAGATTGTTGCATAAAAACAAACACATAAACAAACATTTTAAACATTTTTTCTGTTCTAGAAATTAGAAAAGCAGACCATCTAAGCCTGCTTTACTATTGATTCTTATATAAATTTCCTTTGAATAAGAAGAAACAATTCTGATAACTTATTCCTCATCCATGCTCAAAACGCTGAGGAAGGCTTCTTGTGGGACTTCTACCGATCCGATAGCTTTCATACGTTTCTTACCAGCTTTTTGTTTTTCAAGGAGTTTACGTTTACGAGAAACGTCACCACCATAACACTTGGCAAGTACGTTTTTACGAAGGGCCTTGATATCAGTACGAGCGACAATCTTGTGTCCAATAGCTGCTTGAATTGGCACCTCAAATTGTTGGCGAGGGATAATTTTCTTGAGCTTATCAACGATGAGTTTCCCACGTTCATAAGCAAAGTCCTTGTGAACGATAAAGCTGAGAGCATCCACCTTGTCTCCATTGAGAAGGATATCCATTTTAACCAATTTAGATGGGCGGTACTCTGACAATTCATAGTCAAAGCTTGCATAACCACGTGTTGAAGACTTGAGCTTATCAAAGAAATCAAAGACGATTTCAGCAAGTGGAATTTGATAGATAACATTGACACGGTTATCATCGATATAATCCATAGTCACAAAGTCCCCACGCTTACGCTGAGCTAGCTCCATTACTGCTCCGACGAATTCCTGTGGTACCATGATTTGCGCCTTAACATAAGGCTCTTCAATGGTTGCAATCTTGGTTGGGTCTGGGAACTCAGATGGGTTAGACACATCCATAGACTCACCGTCGGTCAAATTAACCTTATAGATAACGGACGGAGCTGTCATGATGAGGTCGATGTTGAACTCACGTTCCAAACGTTCTTGGATAACATCCATATGGAGAAGTCCAAGGAAACCACAACGGAAACCAAATCCAAGTGCCTGAGATGTTTCTGGTTCAAACTGAAGACTAGCATCATTCAGTTGCAATTTTTCAAGTGCTTCACGCAGGTCATTGTACTTGTTTGACTCAATTGGGTAAAGACCCGCAAAGACCATAGGATTCATCTGCTTGTAACCATGTAAGGGCTCTGCCGCAGGATTGGTTGCCAAGGTAACGGTATCACCCACACGCGTATCCTGAACCGTCTTGATAGAAGCCGCAATATAACCAACATCACCAGTCGCAAGGAAATCACGACCAACTGCTTTGGGTGTAAAGATACCGACTTCTGTCACATCAAAAGTCTTGCCATTACTCATGAGCTGGATCTTATCGCCAGGTTTGACCACCCCATCCATGACACGCACTTGAAGAATAACTCCACGGTAAGCATCGTAAACAGAGTCGAAAATCAAAGCCTTAAGTGGCGCCGTCACATCACCCGTTGGTGCTGGTACTTTTTCTACAATTTGCTCGAGAATTTCTTCGATACCAATACCAGCTTTAGCTGATGCTAAGACTACTTCGCTGGCATCTAGACCAATGACATCTTCAATCTCTGTACGCACGCGCTCTGGATCCGCTGCTGGCAGGTCAATTTTGTTAATGACTGGCATGATTTCCAAATCATTGTCCAAGGCTAGATAAACGTTGGTAAGGGTTTGAGCCTCAATCCCTTGAGCGGCATCAACCACCAAAATCGCTCCCTCACAGGCGGCGAGCGAACGCGAAACTTCATAGGTAAAGTCAACGTGTCCTGGCGTGTCAATCAAGTGGAAAATATAAGTTTCCCCATCTTTTGCCGTGTAATTCAACTCAATGGCATTCAACTTAATGGTAATCCCACGTTCCCGTTCTAAATCCATACTATCCAAAAGCTGGGCCTGCATTTCACGACTTGAAACAGTCTCTGTTTTTTCCAAAATGCGGTCTGCTAGAGTCGATTTCCCGTGGTCAATATGGGCGATAATAGAGAAGTTACGGATCTTCTCCTGTCGTTTTTTCAATTCTTCTAAGTTCATGATTCTCTTCCTTTCAGGGTATCTATTTATTATAAATTGTTTTTGACATTTTGACAAGACCATACCCTGCTAGGAGTACTAATCTTCAGCGACAAAGCCGTCATTCTCGATAAAGTGGTGTTCTGTCATTCCTTGGTCTGTAAAGACGATTCCATGAAGGACACCACCATAAACAGCTCCTCCATCCATTCCAATCTTACCGTCTTCTGTCACCCAAAGCTCAGCAGTACCACGCTCTTGCTTTAACAAACCATAAACTGGCGTATGACCAAAGACAATGATTTTTCCAGTATGATTTTCGGCTTCGTGGAATGGTTTTCTGAGCCACACTTTTTTATAATCTGTGGTTTCATGCCAGTCATCCAAAGTCAAATCAATACCTGCGTGAACAAAGATATACTTGTCTGTCTCTACTACAAATGGCATTTGACGAATGAATTCGACCAAGTCTGCCGCTTCAGTAGCAACACGCTTGGCATCCTCAACTCCATCAACTGGTGCATCCAGAGGACGACCTAAGATAGAGTTAATGGTTGTATCACCACCATTACGACGATAGTGGTCATAGCTTTCTTCAGGATCATCAAGCCAAGTTAAAAACATATACTCATGATTTCCAGACAAACAGATAGCCCCTTGATTATCTACTAAGTCCTTAACCATTTCAAGGACGCGGCGACTATCCTCACCACGGTCAATCAAATCTCCTAGAAAGAGCAATTGGGTCTGACCATCCCATGTTTTGAGAAGGTCTTCCAGCATCCCAGCTTTTCCGTGAACATCTCCAATAACATAATAGTCTGTCATCTTACTTCTCCCTGTTTCTCAACAATTCTCTGGCTTGCGATAGGGCAGCTTCTGTCACATCATCACCTGCCAACATCTTGGCAACTTCTTCCACTCGCTCTTCAACCGTCAAGAGACGAACAGTCGAAACTGTTGAATGGTCATTGCTAATCTTCTCAATAAAGAATTGATAATCCGCAATCGCAATCACTTGTGGCAAATGGGAAATAGCTAGAACCTGACCATGTTGGCCAATTTTATGAATCTTCTGAGCAATAGCCTGAGCTACACGACCTGAAACTCCCGTATCCACCTCATCAAAGACAATACTAGTCTTGCCCTCTTTACGAGAAAAGGCAGACTTAATTGCTAGCATGAGGCGAGACAATTCCCCACCAGACGCAACCTTAACCAAGGGTTTAAAGTCTTCGCCAGGGTTGGTTGAAATGTAAAACTCGACCATTTCATTGCCCTCACGACTGAATTTGCCCTTGTTAAAACGAACCTGAAACTGAGCTTTTTCCATATACAGATCCTGCAGTTCTTGTTTAATCTCTGCTTCTAGCTGCTGGGCCAAGTCATGACGAGCAGATGCAAGCTGGCCTGCCAAATCAACAAGATTGACTTCCAATTTCTTGAGCTCAGCTTCCATGTCCTCAGACGAAAGGTTGTTGCCTGTCAAGAGATTGTATTCTTCCGTAATCTTGGCAAAATAAAGCAAGACATCGTCTACAGTCCCACCATACTTACGGGTAATGGTATGAAGGAGATCCAAGCGATTCTCGACCTGCATAAGACGATTGCCGTCAAAATCAAGGTCCTCAATAATAGCTTCCAGACGTTTGCTAATGTCTTCTAAGACATAGTAGGTCTCAGATAGTGAGCTTGAAATTTCACGATATTCCGGGTCGTACTCTTCAACACTTTCCATGTCATTCATGGCCGAACGAACATTGGCCAGACTTGAAAAATCGTCATTGTCCAACATGCTGTAGGCATTGGTCAGTGTATCCGCAATATTTTTATGGTTGAGGAGTTTCTCTCGCTCTTGATTGAGAGCCAGATCTTCTCCAGCATGTAAGTTTGCTGCCTCAATCTCTGCCATTTGAAATTCCAACATTTCAATACGTGCCTTGTGTTCCTGTTGGTTTTTCTTGACTTCCAGAACCTGCTTACGCATTTTACGGTAGGCATCAAAACTCGTTTGATAGGTTTCTTTCAAGACCCAAAAGGCTGTATCACCAAATTCATCCAACATCTGGATATGCAGTTGAGGACGCATTAACTCTTCTTGGTCATGCTGACCATGTATATCCACCAGATGTTGCCCAATAGCACGCAAAACAGACAGATTGACCATCTGGCCATTCACACGGCTGATACTCCTACCATTTTGCAAGATTTCCCGACGGATGATGATTTCATCACCCAATTCCAAACCTTGCTCATCAAAAATTTCCTGTAAAAGGCGACTATTCTCAACTGAGAAAAGCCCCTCTATCTCTGCCTTTGGCGCACCATGACGAATAACATCTGTCGTCGCACGAGCTCCCAACATCATATTCATGGCATCAATGATAATTGACTTCCCTGCACCCGTTTCACCAGTCAGGACAGTCATACCCTTCTCAAAATTGAGGGAAATAGCCTCAATAATGGCAAAGTTTTTTATCGAAATTTCAAGTAACATACAGACCTACCAATTTTTTACTTGTTCAAAGATTTCCTCAGCTAGACTTTCACTTCTGGCAATGACTAAAATCGAGCTATCATCAGCTAAACAGCTAAAAATCTTGTCCGCAAAAGTCTCAATTAACTGAGCTTTTACAAAAGCCGTATTTCCTGGAATGACTTGGAGATTGATCATCTTGTCCATCAATTCAGCAGATTCTATATTGTCTTCAGCTAGTTGCAAACTTTTCACGATTGATTTTGGCAATTCATAGACATAGGTGTTGTCTCTCAAAGGAATTTTGACAATACCTAGCTCTTTGATATCTCGTGATACCGTTGCCTGAGTGGCACTGATGCCTGCTTCTTTCAGATGTTCTACGATTTCTTCTTGCGTACCGATTTGATAATCCGTCACAAATCGTCTAATTTTTTCAAGTCTCTCTTTTTTATTCATTTTTAAATTGACTATGCGCCCTCTCTACTACTTCTTTAATTTCAGCAAGAACCTGATTGCTTGCTGAATCTTCTTTTTTCAAATACATTAAAAACTCAATATTTCCATGTCCACCTTGGATGGGAGAAAAGTCCAATCCAAGGACTGAAAATCCTTCCTCTACTGCCATAGCTGTGACAGATTCAAGGACATTCTGATGAACTTTAGCATCGCGAATAATTCCATTTTTCCCAATCTGCTCACGACCTGCCTCAAACTGTGGCTTAACTAGAGCCACAACCTGACCTTGATCTGCCAAGACTCGGTGCAAGGCTGGCAGAATCAAACTTAGGGAAATGAAACTCACATCAATACTGGCAAAGCTCGGTTCCTTTTCAAAGTCAGTCTTTTCAGCATAGCGGAAATTAAACTGTTCCATGCTGACAACTCGTGGGTCTTGGCGTAATTTCCAAGCCAACTGGTTGGTACCAACATCGACTGCAAAGACCAACTCAGCACCATTCTGTAGCATAACATCGGTAAAACCTCCAGTAGAGGCACCGATATCAATCGTTGTTGCCCCTTCTACTGACAAATCAAAGACCTGCAAGGCCTTTTCTAATTTCAAGCCACCACGGCTAACATACTTGAGTTTTTCACCCTTGAGTTTTAGCTCGGTGTCATCTGGGATTTTTTCTCCTGGTTTGTCAAACCGTTCTCCATTAAGGACTGCTACGACTAGGCCAGCCATCACACCGCGCTTGGCTTGTTCTCGCGTTTCAAACAAACCCTGTTTATAAGCTAGTACATCCACTCTTTCCTTAGCCATTGATTCTCAAACTTTCTACTACTCTTACAATCGATTCTATCTCAAAGGGAACCTGCTGGGCAATTTCTTCCAATTTGGCATTAGCTTGATCCAGAGTTTGGTTACAAAAGGCAATAGCCTCTTCCAAGCCCAACAAAGCTGGATAGGTTGATTTTTCTGCCTGTAAGTCCTTTTGAGGTGTCTTGCCGATTTCCTCAAAACTAGCTGTCACATCCAACACATCGTCTCTGACTTGAAAGGCCAGTCCAATCAATTCACCTACAGTTTTCAATTTTACCTGCATCTCAGGTGCCAATTCTGCTATGATAGCAGCTGCTTGGAAGGGATAAGCTAGTAATTTTCCAGTCTTATTAGCATGAATAGTCTGGAGTTCTTCCAAAGACAAATGTTGGTGTTCTCCCTCCATGTCCAAAACCTGCCCTGCCACCATTCCCAGACTACCTGAAGCAAGCGATAAGTTGGCAATCAAGTCTACCTTTATATGACTGGGCAAATCTGCCTGCGCTATCAAGGCATAGGGATCTAGGAATAAAGCATCTCCTGCCAAAATGGCCATAGCTTCTCCAAATTTCTTATGATTGGTCAAACGCCCTCGACGATAATCATCATCATCCATAGCAGGAAGATCATCATGAATCAAGCTCCCTGTATGAATCATTTCCAAGGCCGCAGCCACCTGCGCGTGAGCAGGTTTAATAGCGACCTGCAAGGCTTCCAAAACTTCCAACAAGAGAAAAGGGCGAATACGCTTGCCACCAGCATGAATGGAATAGAGAACAGACCCTCGCAAACTAGAGGCAAACTGCTGGTCTCCATAAAAGTCTTCCAAGGCTGACTCGACAAGAGCTAATTTTTCTTGCTTCTTCATTCAAAATCACTTTCTGTTCCGTCTTCTTGCATGACCTTGACCAAGGTCTTTTCAGCCTTGTCCAGCGTCGCTTGGAGCTCTTTTGACAAGACCATACCCTTTTGAAAGGCAGCAATCGCATCTTCCAGAGCAATTTCACCATTTTCCAAACTTTGGACAATGGTCTCCAGTTCTGCTAGATTTTCCTCAAATTTCTTTTGTTTTGACATCTTTAACCTCTAATTCTACTTGACCATCTCGCATCAAAAGCGTCACTTGGTCTTTTTTCTTCAAACTCTCAACCGAATCAACTACTGACTCTTCTTTTTTGACAATAGCATAACCACGCGCCACGATTCGACTGGTATCCAACATCAGAAGTGCTTCTGAAAGTCTCTTGACCTCAGCAATCTTGGCATCATAAACCAGCGCCATTTGGCTACGTAAGAGTTTGTCCAACTGAGCAAGCCGGTCCTGATAACGTTGAATTTTGGCAACAGGTGATAACTGAACCAGTAGATGCGTCCTTGCTTGGACAATTTGTTTGCTATCAGAAATCCGTGTTCGCAAACTTTGTTTCAAGCGCAGTTGTAATTGGTCTAGCCGTTGCAAATAGCCATCATACAAACGCTCTGGCTGTCTAAAGATAACAGACTGACTGCATTTTTTCAAAGCTTCTTGTTTCTTCGATAGGACATTTCGTACTGCCGTTGCCATCCGTTTTTCCTGGTTTTGCAAATGAGCTAATACATCCAACTTGGTCACAGGTGTTGCTAGTTCAGCTGCAGCTGTTGGCGTCGCAGCGCGGCGATCTGCCACAAAATCTGCTAAAGTCACATCTGTCTCATGTCCCACACTAGAGATAACTGGCAAACGAGATTCAAAAATAGCTCGTACCACAATTTCTTCGTTAAAGGCCCAAAGATCCTCGATAGAACCCCCTCCACGACCAATAATCAGCAAGTCCAAATCGTCACGTTGATTAGCACGCGCAATATTACAAGCAATTTCCTCCGCAGAACCCTCACCTTGTACCTTGGTCGGATAGAGAAGGATATCGACACCTGGAAAGCGCCTGCTGACGGTCGTAATAATATCTCGAATCACGGCTCCACTGCGACTGGTTACTACACCAATTCTCTTAGAAAATTGGGGCAGAGGTTGCTTGAAGCCTTCTTGAAACAGGCCTTCTTCTGTCAATTTTTTCTTGAGTTGTTCAAACTGAATCGCGAGCGCCCCAACCCCATCAGGCTCAGCTTTTTCAATAATGATGGAGTAGCTACCACTTGGTTCATAGACCTGCACACGCCCAATCACATTGATCTTCATCCCTTCTTCCAGTTCGAAACCTAATTTCTGATAAATCCCAGACCAGATGGTCGCTTGAATAACTGCATGGTCATCTTTTAGGGAGAAATATTGGTGAGTAGGTCGTTTACGAAAGTTGGAAACTTGACCAGTTAAATAGACCCGTTCCAAGTAAAGGTCTTTATCGAATTTCATTTTCAGATACTTGGTCAAAGTTGTTACCGATAAATACTTTTCCATCTCCACCTACTATTCATTTTCTTGCTCTTTCATGGGTATTATTATACCAAAAATATGCCTAAAAATCTCCATTTATGTACCATTATGAGAGAAAAATAGAAAAAGGAGGCAAGGCCTCCACATCTGATTATTTGCTGTTTCGAGCTTCTTCCAAAATCTTTGCAATCTTGGTCGTCAAAAGATCGATAGCAACTGTATTGCTGACTCCCTCAGGAATGACGATATCCGCATAACGCTTGGTTGGCTCGATAAACTGGTGATACATTGGTTTAACCACACCTAAATACTGGTCAATAACGCTATCAAGGCTACGGCCACGCTCTTCCATATCACGCTTGATACGACGAATAATGCGCACATCATCATCCGTATCCACAAAAATTTTGATATCCATCAAATCACGCAGGCGCTTGTCCTCCAAGACCAAAATCCCCTCAACGATAAAGACATCTTGAGGCTCCTGACGATAAGTCTTGCTACTCCGTGTATGCTCTGTATAGTCATAAGTCGGGATGTCCACCGGACGCCCTGCCAACAATTCCTTAATCTGCTCGATCATCAAGTCTGTATCAAAGGCAAAAGGATGGTCATAGTTGGTTTTGACACGCTCTTCAAAGGTCAAATGAGACTGATCCTTGTAGTATGAATCATGCTCAATCATGGAAATCTTTTCATCTGGAAAATGCGATAAAATGGCTCTTGAAACACTGGTCTTACCACCACCAGAACCACCTGTCACTCCGATAATGATTGGTCTATTTTGCATGCTATCCTCCGTTTTTTTATCCGTCGTCTATTCTATCACATTTTTTGCAAAATTTATAGTCTGATTTGGATAGTCTAGGGGAAACAACACTCCCTACACCTCAGTTAGACTAGCTAAAAACCTTCCTTGGCTTATAGAGATTGTCCCGTTTTTCTAGAATAGCTAGTAATTTATCTCCTTCAAAAGCAGCCAATTCTTGATTTGTTTGGCCGAGCTCAATAAAGCGACCAAAGCGCACTTCTGTAGCCTCTTCTGGACTTAGGAAAACTTTGACAAGGTCACCTGTTCCAATCTCTAGAGGATGGAGAAAGTCCAGTTGACCAGCCTCTACTTTTTCAGCAATTTCTTCCAAGGTAAGAGCATCTTCTAGTTGCAAACCACCTGCACTAGTTCGAGTCAGATGTGACATATGGGCCGCATAACCAAGCTTCTCTCCCAAGTCAACTGACAAGGTACGGATATAAGTCCCCTTACTACATTTCACACGAAAAGTGAATCGTGCGAGGTGATCCTCATAAGAAATCGGACTTGTTCGATCAAATTGATAAATGGTCACCTGACGTTCTGGACGCTCCACTTCCTGACCAGCACGCGCATACTCATAAAGCTTACGACCATTAACCTTAACAGCTGAATACATAGGTGGAATCTGAGTAATAGGCCCAGTCAAGCTAGCAATCGCTTCATCGACAAGCTTTTCATCCAAGTGCGACAAAACAGGGGTCTCTGCGACAACCTCACCACTGGCATCCTCAGTCGTTGTTGAATAACCAAGAGTGATTTCACCCTCATAGACCTTGCCCTCATCCTGCATAAACTCGACCATTCGTGTCGCCTTACCAACTGCAATCGGCAAAACACCCACCACATCCGGATCCAAGGTCCCACCATGACCAATCTTCTTGGTTCCCAAAATCTTACGCAGTTTAAAAACCGCATCATGCGAGGTCATCCCCGCTTCTTTTTTTAAGTTGATAATACCGTTCATTTTTGCTTTCTAATTTCATTCATGAAATATCTTCTTCAAGAATTGTAATGTAATTATCTTTTGTAACAAAAGATAGTGTGGCTAATCTTATTGCTTGGTTCATAATTATCCTGTCAAATACATTTCTTACAAATCGCCCATTTGCATTTTTATTTTCAGGATTACTACTATGTAATTCTAAATATTTTTTTAATTTTTCTTTTGCAGAATCATGCAAAATGTACTCTTCATTTTTGCAATATGAAAGAAAAATATCAAACATTTGGTCCACAGTATAATCTTCAAACATAATAAAATAATTAAATCTTGATTTTAACCCAGGATTAGATTCAAAAAATTTTTTCATCAATTCATCATATCCAGCAACAATAACCACCAAATCATCACGATAGTCTTCTAATGCTTTTGTTAACTCAGTTAAACACTCTCGACCATAACTATCACTTTTATCGTTTTCAGTAATACTATATGCTTCATCAATAAACAATACACCACCTTTGGCTTTTTGTATCAATCTCTTCACTTTCGAAGCCGTCTGTCCTTGATATTCTGCTATTAAGTCTGTTCTACTTGCCTCTATAAAGTGACCTTTACTTAGTATTCCTAGAGAACGATACATATTACCAACAATTCTAGCAACTGTTGTTTTACCTGTACCTGGATTACCTAAAAACGCCATATGCATAGTTCTATTTGTTTTTTTAAGACCGATTTTTTCTCTACTTTGCTGAACTTTATTAAATGCTACTAAGTCTTCTATTTCTTTCTTTACATTTTCTAAACCTATTAGTGACTTTAAATCATTTGCTAGTTCTTCAAATGATTTATGATTTGTTTCTTTCAAAATCAAATAATTTGTATCAATAACTCTAGAACCAAGATATTTATACAATAATTCCAATATACTAGTTTGCTTATCTTTGATTTTTGAGAATGTCTCTTTACTTGTCAAGTTTCCTAATCGTTTTATAAATTCTAACTCAGCATTTTTAAGATTATCAACTATATCTTGAAGAATTATTTCTAATTCATAAGTATTATTTGTTAAATCATCCAGTTTTTTCACTTCCAATTTTAACAATTTTAAATAAGCTTCACTAATCATCTACATTCCTTTAAACAATAGAAATAATACTATTATAACAACAGCGACTCCAAGAGTATAGAATCCTTTTCTAAGTAAACTAATCTCTTTTTGTTTTTCCTCTAGTTCAGTTTGAAATTTCTCGACAATTAAAGTAAGATTTTTACTTTCCTCTATTAATCTAACATTCATCTTGTCTACATCGTTTTTAAGATTGTTTTGTGTTTCTTCAACTTGTAAATGCAAATCGTTAAAACTATTTTCTATTTTCACTAATGATTTTAGCTTCGCTTTTAAAATATCAATTTCAATTTGAATTTCACTTTGCTTCTCTTCAAGTTGTTCTAACTCCTCTAGCTTTTTATGATGTTTCTTCAATATATCAATTAAATCTTTATTCTGTTTAAA
Source organism: Streptococcus sp. 20925_1_69 (assembly GCF_041432365.1). GTDB lineage: Bacteria > Bacillota > Bacilli > Lactobacillales > Streptococcaceae > Streptococcus. Next base: position 166,867 of record NZ_JAPVZL010000001.1, on the reverse strand, counting down.
AACATCATCTAATAGTTTTTTATTACCAGTTTGATATTCTTCTATCTCGTGCAATCCCTGTATAGCTTTATTATTTGCCTCTTTGGCTGCAATCAAAGACTTTGAAATGCTTTGAATATACTCATCATCTAAAATTTGGAATGTTTCATAAATGGTATTAAATTCCTGAATAATTTTTTTAATGTGAATATTTTGTTCAATCATTCTATTTTGAACAGCATCAGTAAGAGCGTTTAAATCTTTACCCTTAACATCATATTCCATTCCAATAAAGCCTAACATAGGATCATCTGTTGGAACTGTTGGTAAATCTGACTGTTCAGGGATCTCTTCACTAAAGGCTTTTAGCTCTTGTTTTTTTTCATTAAATCTTTCAGAATTTGCTAAAACTTGAATCTCTAATTCTTCTGACATAACATTCTCCTATAATAAATCGTTTAATGCATTTTGCATTTCTTCAAGTTCACTTTGCTTTTCATCAAAGTAAATTTCATTAGCTAATAATCGCTGTTTGAAATCAATCTTCGAATTAGAAAACTCTTCATCAACATTGCCAAGTAGTTCTCTTAGTTTTTGATGGTTCTTAGCCATCTTACTGAAGATATCATTTCGCTTAACAGCAACATTTTGCTCGGCAACAAAAATTTGAACATCCTGAATTCTTAGCAATTCGTTCTTCTTATCAGCTTGTTGTTTTTTGTTCTCATCTTGTAGTTGCCTTGATATAAAGCCATCAAGTCCGTTAATGATGATTGCTCCCAAGATTCCAGTTAGTAAACTTGCAAAGAACATCCCTAAAATATTAGCAATTGTTCCTAGAAGTTTTATTTCAAAAGTCATACCTGGTATCTTATTTAAGAACTGTTCAAAATATTCTCCTAAAAACATTGCTCCTACACCTAATAATGCGGATGTAATAATTTTTGAAACATGGGCAATTTTAATTGCAGTAGAATGAGATTGATTTTCAGGGTTTGATAGATAAGAGATACTTTCTCTAATTGAACCAAATAATTGTTTTACCAAATTTGGTAACTTTCTTAGTTTTTCAGCGAAAGCACCAATAATTTCTCCTACGATGCTTCCAACAAAACTGTCTACACCCACTTTAATAAAATCTCTAATTTTACCAAAGAAGGAATGAAGTGCATTTTTCATTTCATCTAAGAATGTATCAAACGAACGTTTTTTAGATTTAAAAAAACGAACCAAAGCATTCATTATTTCTTTCAACATCCCAAATAAAGCTGCAACAAACATAGCTTTAACTGCGTCTTTACCTGCCTTGTGTGCCATTCTAACTGCAGCTTTCTTTGCTATTGGTTTATACATAGCTTTCTTTGCACTTTTTTCAGCTTTAATCATCTTATCTGAATCAGCAGCCAATTTATCATTTAATTTTTTATTACTTTCAGCCTTAAGATTTCGCTTTTCGGCATCTGAGATATTCATCTTATCAATTTTTTTATTAGCTCTTTCAACTTGTTCTTTTAGATTTTTTTCTCTTACTTCTCTTTTCTTTATATACTCGCTATTAGATTTTGCCCCTTTACTTTTATTAAGAGATTCATTAGTTCCTGCCAAATTTTCTGATTTATTGGCTAAATCAGAAGTTTCAATATCTGCTATTTTCCTCCATGGGTTTTCAAAAATCTGTTTTCTTGGTATGACATGATCCAAATTAGCTTTTTCGTTAATTTTTATTGTTTTTCCAGTATATTCATCCTTTAAATTTCCATTTTTTTGCCTTTCTTTCATAGCATTATTTGCATCAGTATACCTTTTATCTTTCATTATTTTAGCACCCTCTTCTTTTGTATAACCATTAGGATGCTTATCATTATACTGCTTAAGAAGCGTGTCGCTTGTCATATCTAAACCAATTTGGTTCGCAAATTGACTCCAAATTTCATCTAAAATAACATCACCTAATTTATCCGGTGAACTAATTTCTTTACATTCTAATTCTAATTTTTCAATATTAGAAAACTCAGTTGTAAATTGTTGTTCCAGTAGTTCTTCTAACTCATCGTAGTTTAAATTTTCAGACTCGTATACTTCTTCTGCATTCAATAATAATTCATTTTCCACTGCTTTTTCACTCCCCCTTCAATGCTTCAAACTTCGCTTTCATGGTTGGATTTTTTCGGGTCAATTTTTTAACAGAGACATCTTCCAATTTATTGTTTGCGAGGCGAAGTTGGTTTTCAGATGTTGTCAGGAATTTCTTGACCTCTTCCATGCGCTTAATGGCCTTGTCGATTTCATCAATAGCTTTACCAAAGTTGGTCGAAGCCGAATTATAGTTCTTAGCAAAAGCAAGCTTAAAGGCATCCAAGTCTTCTTCAAAGTGCGTAATGTCAATATTTTGTTCGCGCACCAAAGCCAACTCCTGCTTGTATTTTAGGGAATTTAGCGCCGCATTACGCAAAAGCCCAATTAATTGGATAAAGAATTGAGGACGAACCACATACATCTTTTCATACTCATGGCTAACGTCTACAATCCCTGTGTTAAAGTAGTCATTGTCAGCTTCAAGCATGGTCACTAAAACTGCATATTCACAATTTTTCTCCCGACGGTCCTTGTCCAATTCCTTGTAAAAATCTGCATTCTTGTGCTTCTTCTCTGTTCCGTCCGCTTCATTTTTCATCTCGAACATAATAGAGATAATCTCTACTCCATTTTCATCACACTCACGGAAGATAAAGTCTCCCTTAGACCCACGCGCAGAGACCTTGTTATCCTTCTCAAAGTAAGCATTTGGAAAGGCAAAACTGCGGACCTTGTTAAACTCACTCTCTGCATACTGTTCCAGGCTTTCCCCAATCGCTTTTGTAGATTGTTGAGCCTTGAAATTCTTATAAAATTCGACTTGTTCACTAGCTGCCTTGAGCTGGGCTTCATAGTTTTGCTTAACAGAAGAAAGAGAAAGCTCATTTTCTTTTTCTTGTAAGAGAAGCTGATTTTTGACCTGATCACGTTCTTTTTCTAGGTCAGAAAGAGTCTTTTGGAGCTGATTTTCATGCTCTAAACGCAAGGTCGCCAATTGGTTTTCCAAAGCCTGTACTTCCTTGTCCTTAGCCAATAAGGCCTGATTACTTGTCTGTTCAACCTCTTTTTTGGCCAATTCTTTTTCTGTATCAAAGTTTTGGATTTGACTCTGCAATTGAGCGATTTCTTGGTCTTTTTGAGCTAGTTTAGACTGTTGTTCATTCATGGCCTTTTGCTCAGCCAAGGCCAGTTCCTGCTTCATCCGATCATATAGTTCCTTATCAAACTCTGCCGTTCTCACTTGGGATAAAAGTTCAGCATACTGGCTCTCATTTACTGTAAAGACTTCCCCACAGTTGGGACATTTGATTTCGTTCATATCTTTCCTCTTTCTAGACTTATGTAACCATTATATCATGCCTGAGGGAAAATCAAAAACAGTGAGTCGAAACCCACTGTTTATCTTCTTTTTCTTTAAATTTTTTCCAAGGCCAAGCGCAAATCTTCGATCAAATCCTCTACATTTTCAAGACCGATAGACAAGCGGATTTGGTTTGGTGTGACACCTGCTGCTTCTAGGTCTTTTTCTGACAATTGACCGTGAGTGGTTGTTGCTGGATGGACAACAAGCGATTTAGCATCTGCCACATTTGCTAGGTCAGAAAAGATTTCTAAATGATCAATTACCTTGCGTGCTTCTGCCTCCCCACCTTTGACATGGAAGGTAAAGATTGAGCCCACACCTTTTGGCAAGTATTTCTCAGCCAAGGCATGGTAAGGACTATCTGCCAATTTTGGATAGTTGACTTTTTCTACCTTAGGATGGTTGACAAGGAAATCAACAATTTTCTCTGCATTTTGCACATGGCGTTCTACACGAAGAGAAAGGGTTTCAAGTCCTTGTAGCAAGAGAAAGGCATTAAATGGCGACAAGGCCGCACCTGTATCACGGAGCAATTGAACACGGACAGCGATAATAAAAGCTGCTGCACCCACATCACGAGTATAGCTCAAGTTATGATAACTTGGGTCTTCCTCAACAAATTGAGGAAATTTCCCTGAAGCTGCCCAGTCAAAACGACCGCTGTCGACAATCACTCCACCAATAGTTGTACCATGCCCACCGATAAACTTAGTCGCAGAGTGAATGGCAATATCTACACCGTGAGAAAAAACATTAATCAAATAAGGTGTAGCAAAGGTATTGTCAGAAACGAGTGGAATCTGATGCTTATGAGCAATCTCAGCCAGTTTTTCCAGGTCTGGAATGTTAATCAAGGGGTTACCCAAGGTTTCAATCAAGACAAGCTTGGTATTGTCATTGATAGCTGCTTCTACTTCCTCCAAATTATCCACATCAACAAAGGTTGTTGTGATTCCATAACGAGGAAGGGTTTCTTTCAAGAGATTAAAAGTTCCACCGTAAATAGTTGAGGCCGCTACAACATGGTCACCCGCATGGGCAAGAGCCAAAATCGTATAAGTCACTGCAGCCATACCTGATGCTGTTGCAAGAGCTCCTACACCACCTTCAAGTGCTGCAATTCGTTCTTCAAAGGCCGCTGTTGTAGGATTGGTAATACGGGTATAGATATTCCCTGGTTTTCTCAAGGCAAAGAGATCTGCACCTTCTTGCGTATCATCAAAAACAAAGGATGTTGTCTGATAAATCGGCACTGCCCGAGATTTGGTAGCTGGATCCACAACTTGACCAGCATGTAGTTGCAAAGTTTCAAATTTAAAATCACGAGTCATAAAACGACCTCCAAATAGTTTGATTAAGGATATTGTAGCACCTTAAGTTATGGTTTACCAATATCAGTTTTCTATATTTTGATATAAGAAATAGCTATTACCTTATTTTAAAAACGAAAAAAGCACGACTCAATCGTGCTTATTTTCTTAATCTACATAAGTATCTTCGTTTTTATTGAGGAAGGCGTATGGAAGACCCATCAAGAGACCACCACCAATGAAGTTACCAATGAAGGTTACACCCCAGTGACGAAGCATATTTCCAACACCGAAGTTAGCAATTGAATCAGCTGCAACACTGAATTTTACAATCGCAAAAGAAGCAAAGTTCGCAGCAATGTGCTCGTTTGTTAAAAATACAAACATGTAAATTGCTGATAAAACGAGCCAAAGTTTGGCACCACCGTCTTTCACCAAAACAAATGAAAGAATCGCAATATTTACGAAAATATTTGCTAAAATACCTTCAAGTAAGACTAGCTCATTGGAACGGCCTAACTTCATCTCAACAACACCTGAGATGAAACTATCGTGAGTCAGATTTGCATAGGCTGCCGAATGAGCAAAGCCCCAACCTGCTATCAAAGCCCCGATAAGGTTGAACAAGGTACAGTAAAGTAAAATCTCAGCTGTTTTTCTCCAAGAAATTTTTTTCAAGAAACTACCAGCAGTTAAGAACATCATGTTTGATGTTACCAACTCAGCATTCAAGAAAACAATGTAGGCCAATCCCCAAGCAAATACAAATGGGAAGAGGAAGCGTCCACTACCTGGTGCAATTTTATTAATCAAGTCAGCTCCAACTGCACCTGCGGCAGTACTGAAGGTTAAAAATGCACCTGCGAACATGGAACGAATCGCATACTTTAATTTGCTTTGACTATAAAGACTTTCTTTCTTCTTGCAAGCAAATTCAATCTTTGAGATAAATTCTGAAGAAACCATAATAAACTCCTAAAAATTTTTTATATGATAATTATATCACAAACTTTAAAATTAAGGAAGCGTTTTCTGTATTTCATAAAAGTTTATTTTTATGAAAATCTTAAAAAAATCAGTGAAATCCAGGATTTCACTGATTTGTATTAATAAAATTGTTTATATGGTTGATTGAAGGCTGTTAGGACTTCATCCGATGTTTGTGAATAATCTTTTGTTTCTTTCAAATCACCTTTTACAATAATACGTTCTGTAGCAGCAAGGTCTTCACAGGTTACTAATGTAATCTCATTTATCCCATCTCTATCATCAACTTCATCAACACGATCCGGTGTCACACGTTTGACTTCACGGATTTCATAGGTATAAACTTTATTTTTATCGGTTAGATAAATCTTCATACCATTTTTAGCATTATCTAAAGGAGAAAATAACATTTTATTAGCATTATCAACACCAAAGATATGGTGACTAGCTAGTGAATAGTTTCCTTCTCCCATCACTTGATCACGCTTCATCGTACCAGCACCATAATATAGATTTACGTTATTCAAACCTTTAAAAATTGGAAGATTCATTTCTAATTCAGGAATAGCAATTCCGCCGATAACTGGTAATTTTTGAGCATCCCATTGAGAAGCTAGAACAGCTTCAGAAGAGATAGCTTTGACAGAATCAAAATCAAAATTTCCTTCTGTATCCTGATTTTCTTCTATTTTTTCTTTTGATACCTGACTAACTTGGTATTTATTGGTATTCCAAACAATGAAGATATCACGAATTTTAGCATTAAAAATCAAAGCAATTGATAGTAGTATCAGAAATCCTGCTAGGATATTTATCAGCAGATTTTTTCGTTTGTTTTTCTTCTTATTATTCTTTTGAGACATTATGCTTCACCTTCTGTTTCGTTTTCTGTCCCAACTTCTTCTTTTTCTGCCGCTGCAACCGTTGTAAAGGTCACAATTTTAGCATCTTGATCCAGACGCATTACTTTAACTCCCATAGTTGAGCGTCCTGTTTGTGAAATATTGGCAACATTGGTTCGAATCATGACACCTGTATCAGTGATAATCATCAAATCTTCATCACCTTTTACAGTCAAAAGACCTGATAGAGGACCATTTTTCTCAGCTACATTAGCCGTCTTCATCCCTTTACCACCACGACCTTTAGTTGGATATTCGGTCGCAACGGTGCGCTTACCATATCCTTTTTCTGTGATGATAAGAACCTCGTCTTGATCAGTAATTACGCTAGCACCAACTACTGTATCTCCCTCACGGAGATTCACACCTTTCACACCTGTGGCGATACGACTCATGCCACGAACGGCTGATTGATTAAAGCGAACTGCATAGCCAAACTTGGTACCAATGATAATATCCGTATTTTCTTCCGTCAACAAGACATTAATCAACTCATCTTCATCTTTGAGGTTCAATGCCTTGAGACCATTCTGACGAATGTTAGCAAATTCCTTAACGCTGGTTCTCTTCACAATACCGTGACGGGTTGTAAAGAAGAGATAAGCATCATCACTACGTTCAGACTCAACATTGATAATCGTCTGAATACTTTCACCTTCGTCCAATTTCAAGAGATTAACTACTGGTAGACCTTTGGCCGTCCGACCATACTCAGGAATTTCATAACCTTTCAGGCGATAGACACGTCCTTTATTTGTAAAGAAGAGTAGGTGATCATGAGTGCTAGTCGACACTAACTCACGAACAAAATCGTCATCCTTAACACCTGTTCCTTGAACACCGCGGCCACCACGTTTTTGAGCAGTAAACTCAGCTTGGTCCAGACGTTTGATGTATCCCTTGTTAGAAAGCGTAATTAAGACATCTGATTCTTCAATCAAATCTTCATCTTCAAGACTCAAAACTTCACCGACCATCAATTCAGTACGACGTTGGTCGCCAAACTTACGCTTGACTTCGTCTAATTCATCTTTAATAATTTGAGAAACACGTTCCGGATTAGCAAGAATATCTGCTAAATCCGCAATCAGAGCCAAGAGATCATCATATTCAGACTGAATCTTATCACGTTCCAAACCTGTCAAACGACGAAGACGCATATCAAGGATTGCCTGACTTTGACGTTCAGAAAGCTTAAACTTACTCATCAACTCAGCTTGTGCTTCCGCATCTGTTTCACTAGCACGGATGATACGAATCACTTCGTCGATATGGTCTAGCGCAATCAAGAGACCTTCTAAAATATGAGCACGCGCTTCTGCTTTTTCCTTATCAAAACGAGTACGACGAACAACCACTTCTTTTTGGTGCTCAATATAAGCATCTAAAATCTGACGAAGGGACAAAATCTTCGGCACACCATTTTGGATAGCAAGCATATTGAAACCAAAGTTGGTTTGCATCTGGGTCATCTTGAAAAGGTTATTAAGAATAACATTGGCAGAGGCATCTCGCTTGACTTCGATAACAAATCGAACACCTTCACGGTTTGACTCATCACGTACTGCTGTGATGCCCTCAATGCGTTTTTCCTGAACCAAACGAACAATATGCTCATGCACCTTTGTTTTATTGACCATATAAGGAAATTCCGTTACAACGATGCGCTCACGACCTGTCTTAGTTTCTTCGATTTCAGTACGAGAACGAAGGACAATAGAACCTTTACCTGTCTCATAAGCCTTATGAATTCCTGATTTCCCCATGACAAGGGCACCTGTCGGAAAATCTGGACCAGGCAAGACTTCCATCAAGTCCTTGGTAGTTACTTCAGGATTGTCCATGACTAACTTCACTGCATCAATGGTTTCACCCAGGTTATGAGGTGGAATATTGGTTGCCATCCCAACCGCAATACCAGTAGCTCCATTGACCAAAAGGTTTGGAAAACGAGCTGGCAAGACCAAGGGTTCGCGTTCATTGGCATCATAGTTATCGACGAAATCAACCGTATTCTTATTGATATCTCGAAGCATTTCTAGAGCAATCTTGCTCATACGTGCCTCAGTATAACGCTGGGCGGCAGCACCATCTCCATCCATGGAACCAAAGTTTCCATGCCCATCTACAAGCATGTAACGGTAGCTCCACCATTGAGCCATGCGGACCATGGCTTCATAGATAGAAGAATCCCCGTGTGGGTGGTATTTACCCATGACGTCCCCTGTAATACGAGCAGATTTTTTATGGGGTTTGTCTGGAGTAACACCCAATTCATTCATTCCGTAGAGAATTCGACGGTGAACAGGTTTCAAGCCATCTCGAACATCAGGAAGAGCCCGGGCTACGATAACACTCATAGCGTAATCGATAAAGCTCGTCTTCATCTCCTTTGTCAGATTGACATTCACTAAATTTTTATCCTGCATTAATAAATGCCTCATTTCACAATTAGTAAGTAACAACATTATACCATAAATTCCCATCTATTTCAGTCTCTAAACCACTAAAACGTTTACATCAAGAACTGAAAGGCATATTCGTGACAAAGCTTTTTAAAAGTGATAGAATTAAAATAACTGGGGAAATCCCTGAATAAAATTAAGGAGATGTTTAGAACAATGACTTCAACTAAACAACACAAAAAAGTTATCCTTGTCGGAGATGGTGCTGTAGGTTCATCTTACGCTTTTGCACTTGTTAATCAAGGAATTGCACAAGAGCTTGGAATTATCGAAATTCCACAATTGCATGAAAAAGCTGTTGGTGACGCACTTGACCTTAGTCACGCACTTGCCTTCACTTCACCTAAAAAAATCTATGCAGCTCAATACTCTGACTGTGCAGACGCTGACCTTGTTGTGATCACTGCAGGTGCGCCTCAAAAACCAGGTGAAACTCGTCTTGACCTTGTAGGTAAAAACCTTGCTATCAACAAATCAATCGTAACTCAAGTTGTTGAATCAGGTTTCAAAGGTATCTTCCTTGTTGCTGCTAACCCAGTTGACGTTTTGACTTACTCAACTTGGAAATTCTCTGGTTTCCCTAAAGAACGCGTTATCGGTTCAGGTACTTCACTTGACTCAGCTCGTTTCCGTCAAGCACTTGCTGAAAAATTGGATGTAGATGCTCGTTCAGTTCACGCATATATCATGGGTGAACACGGTGACTCTGAGTTCGCTGTTTGGTCACACGCAAACATCGCTGGTGTAAACCTTGAAGAATTCCTCAAAGACACTCAAAATGTTCAAGAAGCTGAATTGATTGAATTGTTCGAAGGTGTTCGTGATGCAGCCTACACAATCATCAACAAAAAAGGTGCAACATACTACGGTATCGCAGTAGCCCTTGCTCGTATCACTAAAGCAATCCTTGACGACGAAAACGCAGTACTTCCACTTTCAGTATTCCAAGAAGGTCAATACGGAGTTAAGAATGTCTTTATCGGTCAACCAGCTGTTGTTGGTGCACATGGTATCGTTCGTCCAGTAAACATTCCATTGAACGACGCAGAAACTCAAAAAATGCAAGCATCTGCTAAAGAATTGCAAGCTATCATTGACGAAGCATGGAAAAACCCAGAATTCCAAGAAGCTTCTAAAAACTAATTTAGCCATATACAACTCCTTGATCATCAGGGAGTTGTTTTTTTCTGTATTATAGTAGATTGAAATAAGATATGAACAAATTAACTTCTAGAAATGTTTTAGCAGCCACGGCGTACTATTCTAGCTGCAATTCACTATAAGAACTAAACATTTTATGAAACTTTCGTTCAAAAAACCACATCCCTTTAAAAGTTATCATGTCATAGCTTGGGCATGAAGACCCTAAGACTAGCAATCGGATTTATACTCACATCACAAAAAGTATGGAACACGCAACGATTTACTCTTTAGCTACAGTTACATTAAATCAAAAGTAAAAACTTTGCTCATATACAAAAAAAACCATCATACAGGCTAGAAAGCTTGATATGATAGGCTATTTTTCTATTAATTAACGTACTGTACGGATACGCATTGTGTTTGTACGTACAGCTTCTCCAACTGGTACACCAGCAACAATAACGATATCGTCACCAGATTCTACTAGACCTGCTTCAACTGCTTTACGTTCAGCAATTTCAAACATATCATCAGTTGATGATGGAGCATCTGTCAACATTGGGATAACACCCCAGTTCAACATCAAACCACGTTCTGTCAATTCGTCGAATGTCAATGCCAAGATATCAGCATTTGGACGGTATTTAGAGATCAAACGTGCAGTATGACCTGTCTTAGTAAGAGTTACAACCAATTTAATGTCCATTGAGTTAGTAGCATCTTTGACAGCTGAAGCCATTACTTCTGTCTTAGAGTTACGTTCGAATAAATCTGAGTTCAAACGTCCGTATTCGTTAAGAAGAGTTTGAGCGTTCTTATCGATTGTAGCCATTGTAGTTACTGACTCAAGTGGGTATTTACCGTTTGCAGACTCACCTGAAAGCATTGTAGCATCAGTTCCGTCGATAACAGCGTTAAATACGTCTGATACTTCTGAACGAGTTGCACGTGGTTTTTCAGTCATTGTTTCAAGCATGTTTGTTGCAGTGATAACAACTTTACCTGCAGCATTGACTTTAGTGATAATCATTTTTTGGTAAACTGGAACCATTTCGAATGGTACTTCGATACCCATGTCACCACGAGCGATCATGATACCATCAGCTGCTTCAATGATTTCATCCAAGTTATCGATACCTTGTTGGTTTTCGATTTTAGCGAACAATTGAACGTGTCCGTTTCCAGTTTCTTCACAGATTGCACGAACTTCGTTCACGTCTTTTGCAGTACGTACGAATGAAATAGCGATGAAGTTGATACCTTGTTCAAGACCGAAACGGATATCGTCGTTATCGCGTTCAGCAAGAGCTGGGAAAGGAATTTTAGTGTTAGGAATGTTCACACCTTTTTGTTTAGCGATGATACCATCGTTTTCAACTTCAACTTCAAATTCACGAGTTGCGTCATCTTTAGCAACCACACGAAGACCAAGTTTACCATCGTCAACCAAAACTTGACGACCAACTTCAACATCATCATAGATATCAAGAGCACCAGCAACGTTCAATGCAATCACTTCACGAGTTGATTTGATTCCTTGTTTAGTTGCAACACGGATTTTTTCACCTGTTTTGTATGAATACTCTTTAGCTTCACCTTCAAACAATTCTGTACGGATTTCTGGTCCTTTTGTATCAAGAAGGAAACCAACTTTTTTACCTGCAAGTTTTTCAGCAAGTTTAACAGTTGCCATACGCTCACCTTGTTCTTGGTGGTCACCGTGTGAGAAGTTGAAACGGAATGTGTTAGCACCAGCTTCAATCAATTTAGCAATGTTTTTAGCTGAAGCTTCAACATCAAGTTTTTCACCCCAGTATCCGTCCTCACCGAATTTTTTACCACCACGGATTTCTACCGCAGGACCCAAAGTTGCAACGATTTTTACACGTTTGTTCATGATTTTTGTGACTCCTTTATATATATGACCTTTTTGGTCTTATTAACTAAATTGTAAATTATGACAAGCTCTTATTCAAGCTAGATAGCTCAATATCGGCTTTGTGTGGGTTGTTAACCACAATCTTACCTTCTGCAGTAAGGCTAAACAATGCTCCTTCTTCTGCAGTACCAAGAATTGGATTTTCAACCATTTTTTCGTTACGGATACCAACCGCAACACCACCGATACCTTCTTTAAGAAGTTTAACAGCATGCGCACCCATACGTGACGCCAATACACGGTCACGCGCAGTTGGAGAACCACCACGTTGAATATGTCCAAGTTCTGTCACACGAAGGTCGCTTGTATCTCCTGCTTCTTTTAGTTTTTTACCAAATTCAGCTGCTGACATAACACCTTCTGCCAAGACGATGATATTGTGTTTTTTACCACACTCATAACCACATTTAATGCTTTCTACGATATCTTCAATCTTAAATCCTTCTTCAGGAATGATGATTTCATCAGCACCAGTTGCAATACCAGCCCAAAGAGCGATATCACCAGCGTTACGTCCCATAACTTCAATAACAAAAGTACGACGGTGACTTGATGATGTATCACGAATCTTATCGATAGCATCCATAGCAGTTGTAACCGCTGTGTCAAAACCGATTGTAAAGTCAGTACCAACGATATCGTTATCGATTGTACCTGGAAGACCGATAGCTGGGAAGCCATGTTCAGTCAAACGCATAGCGCCGTGGTAAGATCCGTCACCACCGATAACAACTACACCTTCAATTCCGTGTTTTTTCAATTGCTCAATCCCTTTAAGTTGCCCTTCAAGTTGAGCGAACTCTGGATAGCGAGCTGAGTGAAGGAAAGTACCACCACGAGAAATGATATCTCCTACTGAAGCTGCATCTAGGGGATGAATTTCACCAGCAACCATACCAGCATATCCATCATAGATACCAAAAACTTCCATTCCTTCTGAAATTGCTTGACGAACAACTGCGCGGATAGCAGCGTTCATACCAGGGGCGTCTCCACCACTAGTCAAAACAGCAATACGTTTCATATTGGTTATGCTCCTTTTTCTTTTAACATTCTTATTGATTATACCACATTTGATTTTAAAATTCTTCTATTTTCCGTATTTTTAGCGATAAATCGTTTTCATAACGATTTCATTCAACTTCGCTTCTAATTCATTGGATTTAGCTACAAAATGATGGGGAGAAACGATTGTTTTCTGTTCCTCTTCATACCTGATGATGACTGGGATTTGGCCTTTATATTGGTCTAAAATACGTGAAATTTCTTGATCCGAATCATGATTCTTCACCTGTATCCAAAAGCGTTCAGCAACTGCTTCTCTTATTTCTTGTGCAATCATTTGCAGACGACCATCACGTGACTGGATTTTTCCTTTTATATAGTAGAAGGCTCCCTCTTTTACTTCCTGTCCAACCTGTCGATATAAGTCTGAAAAGAGAGTGACATCCAATTTTTTCTTACTATCATCTACCTGTAAGAAAGCCATATTTTCACCCTTTTTGGTACGAATTACTTTTATTTTTTGAACTTCAACCAATATAATTGAGTGACTATTTTCTGACAAATTTCCGATTGGTGTAATTGGGTAAATAGCCTTACTTGCAATAGCTTGCAGTGGGTGTTTGCTGACACCTATCCCTAAGAGCTCTTGTTCCATATAGAATTTTTCTTGATCTGTCCAATCTTCCGATTCCTGCCAACTATAAATAGTATCTCCAAACAAACTTCCTAACTCTTTTACAAATTCAAATAGATTAACTAAATTATTGAATACTTTTTGACGATTTTTTTCAAATGAATCAAAAAGACCAACTTTTACCAAAGGTTCTAGCAGAGTAAGTTTCAGATAATTCTCAGGTAATTTAGCTACAAAATCTTCAATGTTGGAATAGGGTCTATTTTCAAGAATCCATAGAGCCAAATCATTGCTGACTCCCTTAATCGATTTCAATCCTAGATAGATGGCCCTGTTTGTAATTTTATCGTGATAGGGAATGGTGTTGATGGATAGAGGCGCCACTTCAAAGCCTGCTTCAAGTGCATCTATTAAGTAATCACTGTTTGCAAAATTCAACATAACCTGATAAAAAATTGCTGGATAATGTGTTTTGAAATAGGCCAACTGGAAAGCCAAGGCTGAGTATGCATAGGCATGAGAACGGTTAAAACCATAACCTGCAAACTTCTCCATAACATCAAAGACCTGCTCTGCCTTTTCCGCAGTATGGCCAGCTCCTAATGCTCCTTGGATAAAGGATGCTCTCATCTCATGCATGGCAGAGGCATCCTTTTTCCCCATAGCCCGACGCAAAATATCGGCCTTTCCGAGACTAAATCCAGCAAATCGCTGAGCAACCTGCATAACCTGCTCCTGATAGAGCATAATGCCGTAAGTTGGAGCCAAAATATCCTCCAGAGCTGGATCTAGAACAGTCACTTCTTCCTGCCCATGCTTTCTTGCCACAAAATTATTGATATAGTCACTAGCACCTGGCCGATTTAGGGAAGTAGTTGCTACGACATCTTCAAAACAGACTGGTTGCACACGTTTTAGCAAGCGAATAGCTCCAGGTTGCTCAAATTGAAAGATACCTTTTGTATTTCCAGAGGCAAATAAAGCTAATGTTTCTTTGTCTTCCAAATCAATCTCGTTGATAGCTATCTTAACACCTTCTGTTTCAGCAAGCAACTCTTGCATCTTCTGGACAAAGGTCAAATTTCGTAATCCCAGAAAGTCCATTTTCAAAAGTCCACTAGCTTCAACTCCATAAGCATCATATTGAGTCAATGGAATTTCATCACCATGCTTTAGAGGGATGTAGTTGGTCAAATCTTGGTCACTAATGACAACACCAGCTGCATGGACAGAGGTTTGTCTTGGATAACCCTCAATCTTGCAGGCAATTTCAAAGGCTTTTTGGTATTCTAACTTACTATTGATTTGCTGACGAAACTGGAGATTCCTCTCATAGGCTGACTTGAGATTATCACGAAAACTGATTTTCTTAGTAATTGCAGATAATTCATACTCTGGCACGCCAAAGCGTTTCAAGACATCACGAAGAGCTTGCTTGGCCCCAAAGGTAGAAAAAGTAACGATCTGAGCCGCATGTTTACTGCCATATTTATTGCCAACATATCTGATAAAATCTGGACGATAAATATCAGGAATATCAATATCAATATCAGGCATGGTATAGCGTTCACGATTGAGGAAACGTTCAAAAATCAGATTTTTCTCTACCGGGTCAATCCCTGTGATATCCAAGGCATAGGACACCAAACTACCGACTGCAGAACCCCGTCCCATTCCCATATAGTAGCCATTTGAACGTCCAAAACGCAACAAATCCCAGACAACCAAGAAATAATCATCAAAGCCCATATCATGAATAACAGCCAATTCTTGATCTAGACGGTCTTGATATTCTTTACTAGTCAACCCCTTCTGAGCTAGTCCCAATTCAGCACGTTCTCTCAACTCTTCTACTGCTGGTCGCGCTGGATTAAAGCGAGGCAGTTTCAGACTAGTATCCAAATCATAATAAATACCTGAAATAAGTTTTTCTAAATTGTCCAAGGCTTGAGGAAAACGTTCTTGGAATAGTTTCTCTAAAGAACTTGCCGATATAAGGACATCTTGGCATGAGCTCAAGGGAACTTCTCTGAGGGGGATATTTTCTTTAATAGCTGTTAACACTTGTAAAACTTCTCTATCCCTGCTTTCAAAGGCATTGACCCGATATAGGGGTAAAATAGGATGATGAAATTCGCTGGTCAGTGTTTCTGGATAAACTCCAATATAGTAATCACAGCCTAGTTCCAACGACTCCAGTCCATCAAAATAAGGCACAATGACCGCAACATCCTCCAGATACTGGGACAGGACTGACCATGTTTTCTCCCCCTGCATCTTGGCTGTTGAAAGCTTCATCAACTGCTGATAGCCCACACTAGATAAAGCTAAAAAGCGCAAATTCACTTCCTTCTCATCCACTAAAAGAGTCATTTCAAGCCCTAGTAAAGGATAAATGCCGTATTTTTTTGTAATCTCTAGAAAGTCGAAAGCCCCATAAAGGTTATCAATATCCATCATAGCCAGATGAGTGTAGCCATAGTCTTTAGCTGCTCTCACATACTTGTCTATCGAAATAACGCTCTCCATAAAACTATAAACTGTTTTTGTATCTAGTTGTGCGATCAATTTACACTTCTCCTCTATCGTTCTCACTATATTATACCATTTTCAAAAAGAGAAAGACAAAAGCAATGACTCCTATCTCTATTTTATCCTTAAAGTAAAATTTTTTGAACGAAAAAAGCAAAAATACATTTAAAGAATCAAATGATCCGGTAATTTTTTTACTTTTTTATCCCAAGAAGTGAATATATCTTTTAAAATAGAAAGACACATCCAGTCAATCTATTTACTATGATAACTTGTTTTGAACTATAGAGTTGTACCTGTTTTTCATATAAATAATATTCATTATTCTTTAATTAATTTCTTTCTCATTTAATAATTCCCTTTCTCCTATTTTTTTGATATAATAACCTTAATTATTATTTTACAAGGAGGTTTTATGCGCTTTAATCAATTCAGCTATTTATCACTTCCAAGAGATACTATTTTATATGAATTAAAAAAGTATGGATTTGATTTTCCATCTGAGTCAACAAATAAAAAGATGTTGGAGTCTTTTCTAAGTCGTTTCTTTTTCACTTATCAAGACACCAACTACCCACTTTCCATCCTAGCAGCTGATAAAAAAACAGACCTGCTGACATTTTTTCAATCAGAAGATGAACTGACAGCAGATATTTTTTATACTGTTGCTTTTCAACTTTTAGGCTTTTCTTATTTGGTTGACTTCGAAGATAGTGACGTTTTTCGTAAAGAAACTGGATTTCCCATTATATATGATGACTTGATTGAAAATCTTTATCAGTTGCTCAATACTCGCACCAAAAAGGGAAATACTCTTATCGACCAACTTGTTAGTGATGGTCTTATTCCGGAGGATAATGACTACCACTACTTTAACGGCAAGAGTTTAGCAACTTTTTCCAGCCATGATGTTATTCGAGAAGTGGTCTACGTTGAGTCTCGTGTCGATACTGATCAAAAAGGTCTACCAGACTTAGTCAAGGTTAGCATTATTCGTCCACGTTATGAGGGACAAATCCCTGCCATCATGACAGCCAGTCCTTATCATCAGGGAACAAATGACAAGGCAAGCGATAAGGCTCTCTACAAGATGGAAGGCAAGCTTGAAGTGAAGCCTGCTCACAAGATCGAGCTAGAGGAACCTCAACTAAATCTCGTCCAAGCTCATGATCAAGCTGAGTTTGTGTCAGAAGCTGAGGAAAAGCTAACGCACATCAACGCTAGCTATAGTCTCAACGACTACTTCCTTCCACGAGGCTTTGCTAATCTCTATGTCTCAGGTGTTGGTACCAAAGACTCCACAGGTTTCATGACTAACGGAAACTACCAACAAATCGAAGCTTATAAAAATGTCATTGACTGGCTCAATGGTCGTTGTCGTGCCTTTACTGATCACACGCGCCAGCGTCAAGTCAAGGCTGACTGGTCAAACGGAAAAGTTGCCACAACTGGACTTTCCTATCTTGGAACCATGTCCAATGGTCTTGCGACTACAGGCGTCGATGGTTTAGAGGTTATCATTGCTGAGGCTGGCATTTCTTCATGGTACAACTACTACCGTGAAAACGGTCTGGTGACTAGCCCAGGTGGCTATCCAGGTGAGGATTTTGACTCCCTTGCTGAGTTAACCTATTCTCGTAATCTCTTGGCTAGCGACTATATCCGTGGCAATGAAGCTCACCAAGCTGACTTAGAAAAAGTAAAAGAGCAACTGGATCGCAAGACCGGCGACTATAACCAGTTTTGGCATGACCGCAACTATCTGCTCAATGCCCATAAGGTAAAAGCAGAGGTTGTTTTTACCCACGGTTCACAGGATTGGAATGTCAAACCACTTCATGTTTACCAGATGTTCCATGCTCTTCCATCTCATATCAATAAGCATCTCTTTTTCCATAATGGTGCCCATGTTTATATGAACAACTGGCAATCCATTGACTTCCGTGAGTCCATGAATGCTTTGTTGACAAAGAAATTACTGGGACAAGATACAGATTTCCAACTTCCTACTGTTATCTGGCAGGACAATACAGCCCCTCAGACTTGGTTATCACTTGATAACTTCGGTGGGCAAGAAAGCTTTGAATCCTTCTCACTTGGTCAAGAAGAGAAAGTCATTCAAAACCAATACTCAGATAAGGATTTTGAACGCTATGGTAAGACATACCAGACCTTCAATACAGAACTCTATCAAGGGAAAGTCAATCAGATTACTATTGACTTTCCTATAACTAAAGATCTCCACCTGAACGGTCGCGCTCAGCTCAATCTACGTATCAAATCCAGCACAAACAAGGGGCTCTTATCAGCCCAACTACTGGAAAATGGACAAAAGAAATATCTACAACCTTATCCAGCTGTTTTAAGTGCTAGAACCATTGACAACGGTCGCTACCACATGTTAGAAAATCTCTGTGAATTGCCATTTCGTGAAAATGCGCAACGAGTCGTGACAAAAGGCTATCTCAATTTACAAAATAGAAATGATTTACTGTTGGTAGAGGATATTACTGCAGATGAATGGATGGATATCCAATTTGAACTGCAACCGACTATTTACAAGTTACAAGAAGGAGATACTCTTCGTTTAGTCCTCTATACTACTGACTTTGAAATCACCATACGTGACAATACCGCTTACCAGCTGACTGTCGATCTTGAACAGTCTACACTTATCCTACCTCACTAAAAAAGGAGTTAAATTATTATGAATAAATCTGAACATCGACACCAACTCATACGAGCTCTTGTAACGAAAAATAAGATTCACACACAAGCTGAGTTGCAATCTCTTCTTGCTGATAATGATATTCAAGTTACACAAGCGACACTTTCGAGAGATATTAAAAGTATGAACCTCTCAAAAGTACGAGAAGAAGATAACTCTTACTATGTGCTCAATACAGGTTCTATCTCAAAATGGGAAAAACGCCTCGAACTCTACATGGAAGATGCCCTTGTCTTGATGCGCCCAGTTCAACACCAAGTCCTACTAAAAACCCTTCCTGGACTGGCTCAATCATTTGGTTCTATCATTGATGCTTTGAGTTTCCCTGATGCTATCGCTACCCTCTGTGGTGATGATGTCTGCCTTGTCATCTGTGAAGATGCAGAGGCAGCCCAACATTGCTTTGAAGATCTGAAACGGTTCGCCCCTCCATTTTTCTTTGGTGAATAAACAGAAACTGAACTCAAAAACTGCAGAACTCTCAAAATTTTAAACAGTAGTGAATTGATGTCAGCTAACAGCTAGCGAATACAATAGCTGATTCCTGCTGAAAAGTGAGCTATGTAGCTTAATAAAACAAAAAAAGAAATCTATCTCATACATGAGTACAAAAGCTCCCCTTATAGTTTCTAGTGAAAAACAAATATTCACTAGAAACTATAAGGGGAGTCTTCATATATCTAAAAGAAATTCTAAATCTGTTTCAGCTTGATATAGTGTTTGAATAAAATGTGAACAAATTTATTAGGGAATTCAAATCAATTTCATGCTTTAAAAGTCGTTTCGTACTATTTTAGATTCAATTAATTATACATCATAGATAATCCGCTTCAAAAACCTCTTCAAATCACGTCAGGTTCACATTTCCGTATAAGAGAGAAATTTATTGTTGCAATACTTTTCTTGGCTTGGTACCTTCAGCTGGACCAATGACACCTGCCATCTCAAGCTCTTCCATGAGACGGGTCGCACGGTTAAATCCAACTGATAAACGACGCTGAATCATAGATGCACTGGCTTTCTGGGTCTCAATGACTAGAGCTTTAGCTTCTTCAAAGAGAGGATCACCACCAGATTCACCATCTGAAAATTCTCCGTCATTTTCAGAAACTTCTCCCGGATCAAAACTCTCATCGTAGTCCGCATCAGCCTGAGCCTTGATGAAGTTTACGATGCGTTCGACATCGTCATCCGAGATAAAGGATCCTTGCAGACGAACTGGATGATTTTCATCAATCGGTTTAAAGAGCATGTCTCCTCGACCAAGTAATTTTTCTGCTCCATTTTCATCCAAGATAGTACGGGAGTCTGTCCCTGATGAAACCGCGAAAGCGACACGAGAAGGAACATTGGCCTTGATCAGACCAGAGATGACATCAACGGATGGACGCTGGGTTGCAAGAATCATGTGGATGCCGGCAGCACGCGCCTTCTGCCCCAAACGGATAATGGCATCTTCTACTTCCTTGCTGGCCACCATCATAAGGTCAGCCAACTCATCCACAATCACAACAATGAGCGGCAACGGAATCTGCTTGTACTCAGACTGGGCATTGAACTCTTCTACCTTGGCATTAAAGCCTGCAATATTCCGAACTCCCACCTTGGCAAAGAGTTCATAACGATTTTCCATTTCATCCACAACCTTTTGCAGAGCCTTACTGGCTTTGCGTGGATTGGTCACGACTGGAATCAAGAGGTGGGGAATATCATTGTAAACAGATAACTCAACCATCTTGGGATCGACCATCATAAACTTAACTTGGTCTGGTCTCGCCTTCATGAGAATGCTAGCAATAATGCCATTAACAGCTACTGACTTCCCTGAACCCGTTGAACCTGCAACTAGCAAGTGGGGCATCTTGGAGAGATCAAATGTTCTTGCGGTTCCATTAACAGCCTTCCCTAAAGGAATTTCCAAGAGATTTTCTGCTTTCGTTTGAGATTGTTCCCATAGTTCACGGAAAGATACAGTGGCAATCTCAGAGTTAGGTACTTCGATTCCGACTAAGGATTTTCCAGGAATGGGTGCTTCGATTCGGACATCCTTGGCTGCCAAGGCTAGAGCGAGGTCATCTGCGAGATTGGAAATGCGATTGACCCGTACTCCAACTGCTGGCTTGACTTCATACTTGGTCACTGATGGCCCAATTTCAGCCCGTTCAACTGTTACCTTGATACCAAAGCTAGCAAAGGTTTCTTCTAGGATTTTGATATTTTCTCGAACGATTTTCTTCTCTTTAGACTGGTCTTTAGGTTTATCAGGGGCAAAGAGTTGTAAGCTTGGAAGTTTGTATTCGAGGGCTTCCTTTGCTGAAAAATCGACCTGAACATCTTCATCTTCAGAGCCATCTTCCTGTTCAGGGAATTCAAGTTCAGCTTGAGGCAGGATGATTTCTGGTTCCACCCACTCTTCTTCTGGAATGGGTGGAACGTCAAGCACAACACCTTCTGTCAGAATTTCACCCGTTTCCATATCAACAGGAGGCAAATCGAGTAAGGCTTTTTCAGCCTTTTCTTGTTCTAATCTAGCCTCTTCCTCAGCCTTTTGACGAGCTTTTTCTTCTTGTTTAACAAAGCGTTCCTCTTTTCGACGCTCATGTCCTTCTCTCCATTTGGCAAATCCTCTACTGAAACATTCAGCAATATCATAAACAGACCAAGGACTGATTAGGAGAGCGCCTGCTAAAATCAAGATAGAACCAATAAAGTAAGTACCGATATTTGAAAAAAGAAAGGCGGTTGGCATATAAAGAGCGACCCCAATCAAGCCACCTCCAGCAAAACTGGTCGTTCGAAAACCAGTCAAATCCGTCATAACCTGAGCCATGGTTCCCTTTAGAACAGACTTGTCCAAGTCATATTTCCAAACTAAGTAGGCCTCAAAAATCAAGAGTAAACCTGCAAATATGGTGAAAAAGCCTGATAGGAGCCCTTCCTGTTTTCGTATCCACTTGAAAAAGAAGAGATAGACCAAAAGTCCAAATATTGCCAGATAGGCTAGGCTACCCACCAGCAAGCGGATTAAATTGTAAAGAGTGATACCTGCAGCCCCTAATTTAAAGGCTGCGAAAATCAATAAAAGCGCGATTCCCAAGGAAATCAACATTCGTTGAATCGCTTCTTTTCTTTCGAGTTCTGCTTTAGACGGTCTCCGTCTTGTTTTACTTGTATTCTTGTTTGCCATTCTACTATTATACCATATTTCACAGGCATTTCGGAAAGAGAAAAAGACTGCACCAAACGGTCCAATCTTTTCATTTTTCTATCTAAGTTTTATGCTTGTGGTTTGCGTAGGTAACCATAGACTACACCACTTACGATTGCTCCTACCAAGACAGAAACGAGGTAAAGGAGAGCATTTGAAGTAAGGGCGATAACGAAGATTCCTCCGTGTGGCGCCATGAGTTTAATACCAGTAAGACCAACGAGGCCACCTGCTACTGCTGAACCAAGGATGAAGCTTGGAATCGCACGAGCTGGGTCAGCGGCACCAAATGGAATTGCTCCCTCAGTAATAAATGACAAGCCCATGATGATGTTTGTCAGACCAGAGTTACGTTCTTCTTTAGTAAATTTATCTTTAAAAAGAAGCGTTGCAACAAAGATTGCAAGTGGTGGCACCATTCCTCCAGCCATAACTGCTGCCATGGCTACAGAACCACCTGAAGAAACAGTTGCTGCAAGCGTACCTGTACCAAAAACATAAGCCGCTTTGTTTACTGGTCCACCCATGTCAACAGCCATCATTCCACCAAGGACGATACCAAGAAGGACAGCTGAACCTCCTCCAAGACCGCCTAGGAAGTCATTCATAGCAGTGTTGATTGCTGCCATTGGGATGTTAACAGCTAGCATGACAAATCCAGTCAAGATTGTTCCAAGAAGTGGTAAGAGAAGGATTGATTTAGCACCTTCAAGTGAACGAGGAACTTTAACGTATTTCTTGATAGCAAGAACCAAAGCACCTGCAATAAATCCACCAACAAGGGCACCTAGGAAACCAGATGAGACACCTGCAAGAGTTGAAGTTGCTTCACCACCTGCAGCATAAGGAATTTTACCAAATGCAAAACCTTCTTTGGCAATAGCACCAGCCACGAAACCTGCTACCAAACCTGGTTTTTCAGCGATAGAGTAGGCAACATAACCTGCAAAGACTGGGAGCATCAATCCAAAGGCTGCACCACCAATTTTCATGAACATAGAAGCTAACTCATGGTAAGAACCAAGATTACCAAGGTTTTCATTCGGAACACCCAAAGCACCGTCAATCAAGAAGGCAAGGGCAATCATGATACCACCACCGATAACGAATGGCAACATTTGAGAGACACCACTCATCAAGTGTTTGTAGAAGGCACCACCAAGACTTTGTTTTTCGTTAGAGGTTGTTGCGGCTTTGGCTCCATTAGCAGCACGGTAGACTTCAGCATCTCCAGAAAGAGCCAAGTTGATCAACTCTTCTGTCTTGCGGATACCGTCAGCAACTGGACGATTAATCAATGGTTTGCCATCGAAACGATCCATTTCAACCGCCTTGTCTGCAGCGATGATAACAGCTTTAGCCTTGCGGATGTCCTCAGCAGTTAGTTGGTTACCAACACCGCTAGCTCCGTTGGTTTCCACCTTAATTCCAACACCCATTTCAGCAGCCACTTTTTGAAGGGCTTCTTGGGCCATGTAAGTGTGGGCAATACCTGTCGTACAAGCTGTAACAGCTACGATAAAGTCACCAGTTTCATTTGCAGGCGCTTGAACAGGTTCCTCAGTTTTTTCTGAAGCTTGGTCAAAAAGCTCAATGACTTGGTCAGCTGATGTTGCTTGGCGAAGTTTGTCAGCAAAACCGTCTTTCATCAAGTATTGAGACAATTCTGCCAATGCTGCCAAGTGAGTATCATTGGCACCTTCTGGAGCTGCAATCATAAAGAAGAGGTCAGTTGCTTGCCCATCTAAGCTCTCATAGTCAACACCCTTGTTTGACTTAGCAAAGAGAACAGTCGCTTCTTTGACGGCAGCATTTTTACTGTGAGGCATTGCGATTCCGTCACCCAAACCAGTAGAAGTCAAAGCTTCACGCGCTAAAATTCCTTCTTTAAAAGTTTCAAAATCTGTCACATAACCGTGATCTACCAGACTTTTAATCATCTCTTCTATGACAGCAGTTTTTTCAGTTGCTTGCAAATCCAGCAACATGACATCTTTTCTCAATAGATCTTGAATTTTCATCGTTTTTCTACCTCAACTTTTTCATATGTTTCTTTAATAAAGTCCGCTGTTGCCAAGTCATCTGAGAAGGTGGTTGCCGTTCCACAAGCCACTCCCCATTTGAAGGCTTCTACCGCGTCTTTGGATTTGACAAATTCACCTGTGAATCCAGCTACCATAGAATCACCAGCTCCAACTGAATTTTTCACAGTTCCCTTGATTGGTTTAGCAAAGTAAGCTCCCTCAGATGTGACAAGAAGGGCACCGTCGCCAGCCATAGAGATAATGACGTTTTGAGCGCCTTTAGCCAGTAACTCACGAGCGTATTTCTCAATTTCATCTAAACTTTCGAGTTTAACCCCAAAAATCGCTCCAAGTTCATGATTGTTTGGTTTGACCAAAAGTGGCTGATAGTCCAAACTATCAATCAAGGTCTGTCCTTCAAAGTCACAAACAACTTGCGCACCAGTCTTGCGTGTCAAGGCAATCAAATCCTTATAGATGACATTGCCTAGATTTTTAGCACTTGAACCCGCAAAGACAACTGTATCATCTGCAGTTAAACTAGACAAAATAGCTTTCAATTCTTCTAACTGAGCCGGTTCAACAGTTGGACCCGTTCCGTTGATTTCTGTTTCTTGGTCCGCTTTAATCTTAACATTGATACGAGTATCTTCTGCCACTTGAACAAAGCGTGTTTCAATTTGCTCTTCTGCCAGAGTATCTGTGATAAATTTACCAGTAAAGCCACCGATAAATCCCGTCGCTGTATTTGAAATATCCAAACGTTTCAAGACACGACTGACATTGATTCCTTTCCCACCAGCAAACTTATCATCACTGTCCATACGATTGACACTACCGACTTGGACTTGGTCCAAACGAACAATATAGTCAATGGATGGATTGAGTGTGACTGTATAAATCATACTTCTATTACCTCCGTTTTCTCCTTAATAGCCTGCAAGAGATCATGCCCTTGGCTTGTGATAACAATAGCTCGCTTGAGTGGTGCTACCTTGGCAAAGCAAGTTTGTCCAATTTTAGACGAATCCACCAAGACATAGGTCTGTTTGGCATTCTCTAAAATAGCACGCTTCACAGCCCCCTCCTCCATATCAGGAGTCGTATAATAGCCATCGTCCACACCATTCATCCCGATAAAGGCACGGTCAAAGTGCAATTGGTTAATCTGGTTAAGAGCAACTCCCCCGATGCTCGCATCTGTTGCCATCTTGACACTTCCTCCAACCATGACAGTTGGAATCTGCTTTTCAACCAACTGTGCGGCATGGTGAATCGAATTTGTCACAACAGTAATATTCTTATTAACCAATTCATGGATCAAAAAAGCAGTTGTTGTTCCAGCATCGATAAAGATGACATCTTGTTCCTTGATGAGAGAGGCTGCTTTCTGAGCCAGCAACTTCTTCTCCTGAAGGTTTTTGACAGATTTTTCTTGAATAGTTTCTTCTTCCTGCAAGGAGTGAGGCAATTCTGCTCCACCATGTACACGACGAAGCTTATTTTCTGCTTCTAACTCATCCAAGTCTCTTCGAACCGTTGATTCTGACGTTTCTAACAAACTAACTAATTTCTCTAGAGAAACTACATGATGTTGATTTAACTCCTCTAAAATAAGTTGCTTCCGCTCTGTTTTTAACACTGAATCACCTCCTGTTATCGTTTACACTATTCATTCTATCACACTTTCTTTTAAAGTCAAACATTTTTTATCATTTTCTTTCAAATTCTATCATTTTTCTCATTTCAAAAATTTTTAATTGCAAGATAAGAACCTTTATGGTAGACTATTTGAGTAAGTATTGGAAGATTACTCAAGAGGCTTAAGAGGCCGTGTTGGAAACGCGGTAGGCGTGTAACAGCGTGCGTGGGTTCGAATCCCATGTCTTCCGTTTATTTTAAAAAAGATACCCAAGAAATCTTGGGTATCTTTTTTCTTATATGCTTGTTTTATAACTCGGGTGAATTTCTTAGAAAATATCAAATAACAATTTCACATTGAGAATTGTTAAGATAATGGAAACAATATAACCAAGGATGGTATTCCATTTAGCATTGGTAAATTCGCCCATCAGTGATTTCTTAGAAGTTAAATAAATCAAAGGGAAGATTGAAAACGGAAGAGCGATTGAAAGAAAGACCTGTGAATAGACCAATAACTGATCCAAGGTTTTTTCCTGATGACCAAACAGAACTGCAACTATCATGACAGGTAGCAAGGCAAAGAGGCGAGTCGCCAAACGAATGAACCATTGAGGCAATCTCATATGCAAGAAACCTTCCATAACGATTTGTCCAGTCAAGGTACCCGTAATTGTCGAATTCTGACCACTGGCTAATAAAGCCAAGGCAAACAAGGTTGATAAGGTCGAGCTAGCTATAGCTCCTGCAATAGTAGAATCCTGCAAGGCATTATACATTTGAGAGAAGGCAGAAATCTCGGATGCATGGCCGAAAAAGAGAGCCGCTCCTAAGATCAAAAGAAGGGAGTTAACGACAAAGGCCAAGGATAACTCGAGATTAGAATCCCAGGTCATAAAGCGTACGGCTTTTCGAACATCATTTTTGTCCTTGTGATTGATTTTACGAGTCTGTGACAAGGATGAATGCAAATAGAGGTTATGAGGCATAACAGTTGCTCCCACGATCCCTAGTGCCAAGGTTAATTGACTTTCATGCCCTGGCAAGGGACTTTCAAATAAGGTTGCATTCGGTAGATAACCCTCAACGATTCCTTGGAAGCTTGGATGTGACAAAGCTACCAGATAGGTAAAAATTGCTAGAATGGTTAAAATCAGTGTTGTCACAATAGCTTCAATCTTCTTAAAGCCAAATTTCATCAGAAGCAATAAGAGAAAAACATCCAACACGGTCAAGAGAATTGCTATCATAATCGGAATCTTAAAGAGAAGATTGAGAGCAATCGCTGAACCTAGAACTTCTGCCAGATCTGTCGCCATCAAGGCTAATTCTAAAATCACCCATAGACTATAACGAAGCCATTTAGGTGAATGATGAGCCGTTGCTTGAGCCAGGTCCATCTGGGTTACAATACCAAGCTTTCCTGCCATCTGCTGAAGTTGCATGGCAATGAGAGATGAAATCAAGATAACAAACAAGAGACTATACTTATAGGAAGCACCACCGACTACACTGGTAATCCAGTTTCCTGGATCCATATAACCAACTGCGACAAGAGCACCCGGACCTAAAAAGGCCTTTAAATTTTGCCAGAAATGATTGTTATTTGGAGTATCGATAGATTGATTAATCTCAGAGAGTGACACTTTTTTATGAGAAGACATAGATACTTACCTCTTTCTAAACCTACTTTTTCATTATTTTCTATTAGAGAAAAATAAGATTGACTTTAAACTATTAAAACAATGAAAACTATATGAAAAACATTTAGTTTTTTCATTATTTTTCTTAAGGCACCTTAATTATAACAGAAAATATGATAAAAACTTAAGAAAATTCAGGACTTGATTTAATATTTAGGATACAACAAAATGTTGTATTCTTTTTTGCAAAAGAATACCAAAAAATAAAATAAAAAACGTTGTAAAATTCAACACCTGATATTATGCGTTTTCTGATTTTAAAGACTTTTTGCCTGACCCTTTTCACCTTGTTAAAACACCATTGATCTTAACTCATCACTTACCTCTTAAAAAATCTTTAGAATTGCCTTAATCCCCTTTATTGTATCGCGTTTGGAGTTTTTTAGGTATAACCTTCGACGCGCACCTTACGTAGGACGACAGACTCATAGCTTTATACATAATAGAACGAGTATCTCCATCTGTAGAGATACTCGTTTTTTGCTATTTTCAAAGTGTTCTTTTTGACCAATCCCATACATCATTTTTATAGTAAATTGAAACTAGAATAGTACATCGTGGATACTAAAACATTTCTAGAAATTAATTTGATTTCCCTAATCAAGTTGCACACATCTTATTTCAAACTACTATATATTCAATGAAAATCAAAGAGCTAACTAGGAAGCTAACCGCAGGTTGCTCAAAGCACCGCTTTGAGGTTGCGGATAAAGCTGACGTGGTTTGAAGAGATTGTCGAAGAGTATTAAGGAGTATAGAATAGTATTTTAACTCCATCCTCTAAAGTGCTCCCAATAAAAGATACTTGAACACTATATTCAGCATATAAGCTTTATGCCCTAAGTCAAAACAATCATTCTTTTCTAATTTATCGTAAATAAATCTAAAATCACAGAATACTGTCAGATGACTTAAAAAATGATTCTTTGGAAAAAGCGAATCAAAACTTGATTTATCACTTTTTATTCCACTATCTTTTTGTCACACATATTTATAAAGTACTGGTGCAAGCGAACATCATCAGTCAATTCTGGATGAAAAGAAGTTACCAACATATTTTTTTCTTGGGCTGCAACGATTTGATCTTCAACTGTTGCTAGAATTTCTACACCCTCTCCAACACTGCTGATAATTGGACCACGGATAAAGGTCATTGGAATCTGACCGACTCCCTTACATTCTGCTTCCGTGTAGAAACTTCCTAGTTGGCGCCCATAGGCATTGCGCTCGACCACCATATCCATAGTTCCAAGATGACTTTCTTCCTGAGAAGTAATTTCCTTAGCCAGCAATATCAAGCCTGCACAGGTTCCAAAGGCTGGTAAGCCAGATAGAATGGCTTCTCGAATGGGAATCAGCATGTCCTGGTCGCGTAAGAGTTTGCCCATGGTTGTAGACTCTCCTCCAGGTAAAATCAAACCTGACAAGTCACTCTGATGTTGCTGAAAATCCTCTAAATTTCTGATTTCAACACTCTCGACACCTAATTGATCCAACACTTTTGCATGTTCTGCAAAGGCACCTTGCAAGGCCAATATTCCAATTTTCATCTATTTCCCTCGCTCAGCCATGAGGATTTGGATCTCATTTTCATTGATACCAACCATGGCTTCCCCTAGATCTTCAGAGATTTGAGCTAGAATTTGAGGATTACGGAAGTTAGTTACCGCTTTGACAATGGCACTCGCTCGTTTAACAGGATCTCCTGACTTGAAAATACCTGAGCCGACAAAGACACCCTCTGCCCCTAATTGCATCATTAATGCCGCATCTGCTGGCGTTGCAACGCCTCCAGCCGCAAAGTTTACAACTGGCAATTTTCCATGCTCATGGACATATTGAACCAATTCTACAGGGACTTGCAATTCCTTGGCAGCAACATAAAGTTCGTCCTCACGTAGATTTTGAATGCGGCGAATTTCCTGATTCATCATACGCATATGGCGAACAGCTTGGACGATATCTCCTGTACCTGGTTCTCCTTTGGTACGAATCATAGAGGCACCCTCAGCAATACGTCGCAAGGCTTCACCCAAGTCCTTAGCCCCACAAACAAAAGGAACTTGGAATTCTTTTTTGTCCACATGGAAACGGTCGTCTGCTGGAGATAAAACTTCACTCTCGTCGATATAGTCAATCTCAATGGCCTCTAAAATCTGAGCTTCAACAAAATGCCCGATTCTGACCTTGGCCATCACTGGAATACTAACCGCTTCTTGGATTTCCTTAATCATCTTTGGATCGCTCATGCGGGAAACTCCACCAGCTGCACGAATATCAGCTGGAATCCGCTCCAAGGCCATCACAGCTGCCGCACCAGCAGCTTCTGCAATACGGGCCTGTTCAGGATTCTGAACGTCCATGATAACCCCACCTTTGAGCATCTGTGCCAAGTTTTTATTTAGTTCATAACGATTTTCAGTCATTTCTTTTTCCTCATCATTTATATTGGTAGCTACCATTTCATTTTAATTCAGAACAGAAGGAATCACAAGATAAAAAAAGGATAATTGTGTGGGTACACATCAACTTAAAAAACTATCTGACCTTAACTTAAGGCCAGATAGTTCATCAAATTTTATTTTTCAGCTGTAAGTGCAGCCATTGTGATGTAGTTGTAAGGTTTGTTGAAGTGTGGCAAGAAGAAGAGGTCTGTCAATGCCAATTTATCGATTGTCACATGCTCTTGGATAGCAAGTGAGAACATGTGGATTCCCATGCTAATTGCAATATCATGTGAAACCATTTGGGCACCAAGAATTTCACGACTATCTTTGTCAAAGACAATCTTAATCGCTACTTCATGGTTATCATGTTTCATGAATTCTGGTTTTTGTAGATCGTTAAAGCCTGTTTCAGTCGCATTGTAGCCAGCAGCTTTTGCTTTTTCAAGTGTCAAACCAGTTGAAACCATGTGAAGACCGTAGATAGAGATACCGTTTGAACCTTGCACACCGATTCCTTCCAATTCATGTCCACAAGCGTTGTAAGCACCCACAATACCAGTACGAACAGCGTTTGAAGCAAGAGCGATGTAGCTAGTTTCTTTACGAGCATTGTCATAGACAGTTGCACAGTCACCAACGGCAAATACACCTGGGATAGATGTTTCTTGTTTCTTGTCTACAAGGAAGGCACCGTTGCGGAAGAGTTCGATCTTACCATCAGCAAGGGCTGTGTTTGGACGGAAACCAACTGCAAGGATAACCATGTCTACATCGAAAGTCTCTTTATCAGTAATCAAGCGTTCAACTTTACCGTCACCTTCGATTGCTTTAACAGTTTGACCAAGAGCCAAACGGATGTTGTGGTCTTCCAAGTTCTTGGCCATCATTTTTGTGAAGTCTTTGTCATAGTAACCGTTCAAGACAGTATCTACAATATCAACAAGCACAACTTCTTTTCCAAGACGTTCAAAGGCTTCAGCAAGTTCAACACCGATATAACCACCACCAACAACGGCGATACGGTCAAGGTGTTTGCTCTTGTCAGCAAGCTTATTGATGACTTCTTCAGCGTTTTGGTACAATTTAACGAATTGTACGTTTTCAAGAGTTGCTTTAAATTCGCGGTTTCCTTTAACAATTTCAACACCTTCGATTGGTGGCAAGATTGGTGTAGAACCTGTAGCGAAAATCAATTTCTCGTATGATTCTTTGTGCTCTTTTCCTTCAACTTCTGCTGTAACTACTTTGTTATCATAGTCGATTGAAAGAACTGGTGAGTTCATGTAAACCTTAGCACCTTTAGCTTCCAATTTTTCTTTATCAGAATAGAACAAGCCTTCAGCACCGTCGATTTGTTCACCAATCCAAAGGGCCATTCCACATCCTAGGAAAGAGATGTTAGAGTTTTGGTCAAATACAACGATTTCGTTCTCATTCCCAAAATTATCCAACATAGTATTAATACATGCTGTACCAGCGTGGTTAGCACCAACTACAACGATTTTACTCATAGAAAAATTCCTACCTTCAATTTTAAATTTACTCTTCTAGTATAACATTTACTGTTAGCGTTTACAAGAGTTTTGCTAATTTTCCCGATTTTTTTGTAAAAAAATGTAAATAATTTGTATTTTATCATTCTTTCTTACAATTATTCTTTATTTTCTGAGCATATTTCTTGACAACTTTACAAATTTTATTTGTGAAAACGCTGACTTTATGGTATGCTAATATCATGGAAAGAAATTGTAAGGGGTTAAATTTAACATAAATTTACAATATTTCAATCTTCTTTTCACATAAGAGAAAGGAGTTGATAGATTGCCTCTTAGTTCACATTCTGAACGGCTAATGGGGACTACTATCACTATTTCATTAGTAGATGAGCGAGCCGATATCTTGCTTCAAAAATCCTTTAATTTACTCAAAGAGCTAGAATACCGCTTCAATGCCAATAGCCAAGAATCTGAGTTGATGGAGATCAATTATCAAGCTGGAATATCTCCAGTCAAAGTTCATCCAGACCTGTTTGAACTGATTTCACTTGGGTTAGAGCATAGCTTAGCGCCCTCTAGCCATCTCAACATCAGTATTGGTCCCTTAATTCAAACCTGGCGCATCGGTTTTTCAGATGCCAAAGTTGCCCAACCTCAAGAAATTGAATCGGTACTCCCTCTAATCAATCCTCATTATATCGAGTTAGATTCTTCTACTTCTACTGTGTTTTTAAAACAGAAAGGAATGAAGATCGATCTAGGTTGTTTAGCCAAAGGATATAGTGCAGATAAGGTTGCCCAATTTCTTAGGAAAGAGGGTGTGACTTCTGCCTTGATTAATCTGGGAGGGAATGTTCTGACCATTGGAAAAAATCAGGCAAGAGGGAATCAACCTTGGCAAATCGGGATTCAAGACCCATCCAATCCTAGGGGAAATCACTTAATGACCATCCCTGTTGTCAATCAATCTGTCGTGACTTCAGGCATTTATGAACGTCACCTGACAGTCGATGGAAAAGATTACCATCACATTTTTGACAGTCAGACAGGATATCCTGTTGAAACAGAACTCGCTAGTCTGACAATCATCTCTGATAAATCAGTTGATGGTGAAATCTGGACAACTCGACTCTTTGGAGAAAGACCTGCTTCTATCCTTTGGCAAGTCGAAAGTTTGGAGGGAATCGAAGCGATTCTGATTGATAAGGAAGGTCACCTAAGTTGTTCTTCAGGAATTCCTACTCTATAGAGATAACTGTTTCAATGGAGTTTTAAAATCGTATTATGTAAAAAGAGAAAGGAAATCTCATGTTAAAACTTATTGCTATTGTTGGAACAAATTCAAAACGTTCTACAAACCGTCAATTGCTTCAATACATGCAAAAACACTTTGCTGATAAAGCTGAAATTGAACTTGTTGAAATCAAGGATATCCCTGTCTTTAACAAGCCAGCTGACAAGCAAGTACCTGCTGAAATTTTGGAAATTGCTGCTAAAATCGAAGAGGCAGATGGCGTTATTATCGGTACTCCTGAATACGACCACTCTATCCCAGCTGTTTTGATGAGCGCTCTTGCTTGGTTGTCTTATGGTATTTACCCACTCTTGAACAAACCAATCATGATTACAGGTGCTTCTTACGGTACACTTGGTTCATCACGCGCCCAATTACAACTTCGCCAAATCTTAAACGCACCAGAAATCAAAGCAAGTGTCCTTCCTGATGAATTCTTGCTTTCACATTCTCTTCAAGCCTTTAATCCAAGTGGAGATCTAGTAGATCTTGATGTTATCAAAAAACTGGATGCTACTTTTGATGACTTCCGTATCTTTGTAAAAATCACAGAAAAATTGCGCAACGCACAAGCCTTACTTCGCAAAGATGCTGAAGAATTTGACTGGGAAAATTTGTAAGATAGGAGACCAAAAAGAATGAAATTTGTTGGACTTGTAGGATCAAACTACGATCAATCATATAACCGTAAACTCTTGGAATTCATCCGTCGTCACTTCAAACTCAAATTTGAATTAGAAGTCCTCGAAATTGATGAAGTTCCAATGTTTAACCAAGACGAAAAATGGGATGAAAGTTTCCAATTGCGTCTCTTGTATAACAGAATTACGCGTGCTGATGGTGTCATTATCGCTACTCCTGAGCACAACCACACAATCTCAGCTTCTCTAAAATCTGTTCTTGAATGGCTTTCATACGAAGTTCATCCATTTGAAAACAAACCAGTCATGATTGTGGGAGCTTCTTACTACGACCAAGGTACTTCTCGTGCCCAAGTTCACCTTCGTAAGATTCTTGACGCTCCAGGTGTTAATGCCTATACGCTTCCAGGTAACGAATTCCTTCTTGGTAAAGCCAAAGAAGCTTTCGACGATGAGGGCAATATCTCAAATGAAGGAACTATTAATTTCCTTGAAACATGCTTGGACAACTTTGTAAAATATGTGGGAGTCGTTTCAAAATTGAAAAAACCAAAACCAATTGAGCCAGAAGATTTATATTGTACAAATTCAATTGCAACTACCATCCAAGGTGTTGACCCAGATGATCCTGAATGGGTAGAAAAAGCTGCTGAACTTGTTGGAGCTGTTTCTGGAGATACTTACGTTAAATTAGACCACGGTATCTTGACAGTTAACCAAATTGATATGTTCTTGAAAGCAATGCCATTTGAATTGACATTTGCAGATGATAACAATCAATTCTTGTACTTTAACAATGCCCACCAAGACCCAGATACAATGTTTGGTAAACGTGTACGTGCTCAATCAGGAAATAGATTAGGAACAGTACACGGTACATTGCCCGATTCTAGAATGAAAAACGTTGAATGGGTTGTCGGCGTATTGCGTAACGGGGATCAAGAATATGTCCGTACAATTGTGCCAGGAACACCTGAAGGTGTTATTAATACCCATAATTACCAAGCAATGTACTACCCAGATGGTTCATATGCTGGAATTAATGAAATTATCTTTAATTTCCAACCATGGCTTGACTGGTACCTCAATACAACTGGTCAACGTTTAGTCGGTGGAAATGCTGCAGCATCTGCTGGCGGACACGGTCACGGCGATGCAGATGCTACATCTGGAGCTTCTGATTCAGGTGATGCCGGTGGTCACGGTGGTGGCGCAGACGCTACATCTGGCGCAAGTAACTAATAACTTTAGGAACCATCTTGGTTCCTTTTTTAGTGACTCTTTATCAACTGTTCTTGGTGGTATGTCAATCCTTCTCTATGGAGTTATAGCCAGCAACGGTTTGAAAGTCTTGATTAAAGAACGTGTTGATTTTGGTCAAATGCGTAACCTCATCATCGCAAGTGCTATGTTAGTCCTTGGACTTGGAGGAGCTATCCTTAAACTTGGTCCAGTTACCCTTTCAGGTACTGCTCTATCAGCCATGACAGGAATCATCTTGAACTTAATCTTGACATACGAAAATAAAGACTAATACTCTTCGAAAATCTCTTAAAACCACGTCAACGTCGCCTTTCCGTAGATATATGTTACTGACTTCGTCAGTTCTATCTGCAACCTCAAAACAGTGTTTTGAGCTGACTTCGTCAGTCTTATCTACAACCTCAACGCAGTGCTTTTAGCAACCTGCGGCCAGTTTCCTAGTTTGCTCTTTGATTTTCATTGAGTATAAGAGTCTAAACACATCAAACAACGAGCATTTCCAATTGCGGAAGTGCTCATTTTTCTTCTTTCTAAAAAAGGAAAGCCCTGCGGCCTTCCTTTGTCTTACTTGCGTTTCTTCTTCGCTTTCTTCATCTTGTTAGCCATGCGTTTCATGGACTGTTTCATGGCGAATTCACCGATTTTACCCTTGAGTCCGCCACCAAACATCTGGCTCATATCTGGCATTCCTGCTCCTCCGAGAGCTGACAAGTCAGGAATACCACCTTGTCCCATCATTCCTTCAAGGGCAGACATATCCATTCCTCCCATATTTGGCATATTTTTAGGAAGGTTGTTTGGATTGATCCCCATTTGCTTCATCATTTTGTTCATATCCCCAGACATGACTCCTTGCATGAGTTGTTTAGCCTGGTTAAAGTCTTTGATGAATTTATTGACTTCTACAAAAGTATTTCCAGAACCTGCGGCAATACGACGACGACGGCTTGGATTTAACAAATCTGGATTTTCACGTTCTTCAGGAGTCATGGAAGATACAATAGCACGTTTGCGAGCAATCTGGCGCTCATCAACCTTCATATTTTGAAGGGCTGGATTGTTGGCCATACCTGGAATCATCTTGAGCAAGTCCTCCATTGGCCCCATATTTTGCACCTGATCCAACTGATCAATGAAATCATTGAAATCAAAGGTGTTTTCACGCATCTTCTCAGCCATTTCAAGGGCTTTTTGCTCATCGTATTCTTGAGAAGCTTTCTCAATCAAAGTGAGCATATCCCCCATGCCAAGGATACGGCTAGACATGCGGTCTGGGTGGAAGGTTTCAATGTCCGTAATCTTTTCACCTGTACCAGTGAACTTGATTGGTTTTCCAGTAATGTGACGAACCGATAGAGCCGCACCACCACGAGTATCCCCATCAATCTTGGTAAGGATAACCCCAGTCACTTCCAACTGAGCATTAAACTCACGCGCAACATTGGCCGCTTCTTGACCAATCATGGCATCAACGACGAGCAAAATTTCATTTGGTTGAGCCAATGCTTTCACGTCACGAAGTTCACTCATCAAAAGCTCATCAATCTGCAAACGACCTGCCGTATCAATCAAGACATAGTCATTATGATTGGCTTGGGCTTGTTCCAAACCTTGACGAACAATCTCCACAGCTGGTACCTCTGTCCCAAGAGCGAAAACCGGTACATCAATCTGTTGTCCAAGAGTTTTGAGCTGATCAATGGCAGCCGGACGATAGATATCCGCCGCAATCATCAAAGGACGGGCATTTTCTTCTTTCTTGAGTTTGTTGGCCAGTTTGCCTGCAAAAGTTGTTTTACCAGCCCCCTGCAAACCGACCATCATGATAATCGTCGGAATCTTAGGTGACTTGATAATTTCTGCCGTATCAGAACCTAAAACAGCTGTCAGTTCCTCATCAACGATTTTAATAATTTGTTGCGCAGGATTAAGGGTATCAATGACTTCATGTCCGACTGCACGCTCACGAACCTTCTTAATAAAGTCCTTTACAACAGGCAAGGCAACGTCAGCCTCAAGCAAGGCCAAGCGAATTTCTTTGGTTGCCTCTTGGACATCAGATTCAGAGATTTTTCCTTTTTTACGTAGATTTTTAAAGACGTTTTGCAAACGTTCTGTTAAACTTTCAAATGCCATTTTTCTTCCTCTTATTCTCTATTATCAATGCTTGTTAAAATTTCTATCTGCTCCTGCAGAAAGTCATCCTTGGGATAGCGCTCCAAAATCTGGTCAAAAATCTGACTGCGGACAATGTAGTCCGAGTACATGTGCAATTTCATCTCATAATCTTCCAGAATCTTTTCTGTCCGCTTGATATTATCATAGACAGCCTGACGACTGACGCCGAACTCTTCAGCAATCTCAGCAAGACTGTAATCATCAGCGTAGTAGAGCTCTATATAATTCATTTGCTTATCTGTCAAAAGCGCTGCATAAAATTCAAAGAGCGCATTCATACGATTGGTTTTTTCGATTTCCATAACTTTTATTATACCAAAAATTAGCCTAATCTACCACACTAGGAAGTCAATCCAAGAAGATAGCCAGGTAAATTTGAAAAAGACGAGATCCTAGCCCCAAGTAATTTCCAATTGATAGCTGGCAAAGGGATGTCCCTCTTGATTTTGTAGTTGATAGTCTAGGTAAATCGTTTGCCCATCAACTTCATAACGGCTCGTTTGGATGATAAACTCCTGCATGCCCATAGGTGTCGGAATATAGGCTAAACTATCACTATCCTTTAGAAAACGCATAATGGTCTTGGGATTGGAAAAACGGCTCATCACCAGTTCTTGACCATGGAATTTAATCACTACTTTTTCCTTTTCCTCATTGTAGAAAAGCAAATAGCTATAATCTCCCTTTTCATGCACTTCCACGTCATAAAGTTGGTCAATCACTTCCAACTGCTCATCAAACTGAATCGTATTTCGCATCCGAATCTTCACATCAAGTCCTCTTTCTTGTCTCTTGTCCTACTATTTTACCAAAAACTCTAGCTTTTTGCTATAATGGTCATATGAACGAAAAAGTATTCCGTGACCCTGTTCACAACTACATCCATGTCAATAATCAAATCATCTATGACTTGATTAATACAAAAGAATTTCAGCGTTTGCGTCGTATCAAACAACTGGGAACTTCCAGTTATACCTTCCACGGTGGAGAGCACAGCCGCTTCTCACACTGTCTAGGAGTCTATGAAATTGCACGACGCATCACGGAGATTTTTGAAGAAAAATATCCTGAAGAATGGAATCCTGCCGAGTCTCTCTTGACCATGACCGCTGCTCTCCTACATGACCTTGGGCATGGTGCTTACTCCCATACTTTTGAACATCTCTTTGATACCGACCATGAAGCCATTACTCAGGAGATTATCCAAAGTCCTGAAACGGAGATTCACCAAGTCCTACTACAAGTGGCACCTGATTTCCCAGAAAAGGTAGCCAGTGTCATCGACCATACCTATCCTAACAAGCAGGTTGTGCAACTCATTTCTAGTCAGATTGATGCAGACCGCATGGACTATCTCTTGCGTGACTCCTATTTTACGGGAGCTTCCTATGGGGAATTTGATCTGACTCGCATTCTCCGAGTCATTCGTCCTGTCAAAAATGGTATTGCCTTTCAGCGCAATGGCATGCACGCCATCGAAGACTACGTCCTCAGTCGCTACCAGATGTATATGCAGGTCTATTTCCACCCAGCAACACGAGCCATGGAAGTTCTCCTGCAGAATCTCCTCAAACGCGCCAAGGAACTCTACCCTGAGGATAAGGACTTCTTTGCACGAACATCTCCACATCTCCTGCCTTTCTTTGAAAAAAATGTAACCTTGTCTGATTATCTGGCTCTGGATGATGGTGTGATGAATACCTACTTCCAACTCTGGATGACCAGTCCTGACAAGATTCTTGCAGACCTGTCGCAACGCTTTGTCAACCGCAAGGTCTTTAAATCCATTACCTTTTCACAAGAAGATCAAGACCAACTAGCTAGCATGAGAAAATTGGTTGAGGACATCGGCTTTGATCCAGACTACTACACTGCCATTCATAAGAACTTCGACCTCCCTTATGATATCTATCGTCCCGAATCTGAAAATCCACGGACACAGATTGAGATTTTACAAAAGAATGGTCAACTAGCCGAACTCTCTAGCCTGTCTCCTATTGTCCAATCCCTTGCTGGTAGCCGTCACGGAGATAATCGTTTTTATTTCCCGAAAGAAATGTTAGACCAAAACAGCATCTTCGCAAGTATCACCCAGCAATTTTTACACTTGATTGAGAACGACCATTTTACCCCAAATAACAACTAGAAGAGGAAATTTATGAGTATTAAACTAATTGCCGTCGATATTGACGGAACCCTAGTCAACAGCCAAAAGGAAATCACTCCTGAAGTCTTTTCTGCTATCCAAGATGCCAAAGAAGCTGGTGTCAAAGTCGTGATTGCAACTGGCCGCCCTATCGCAGGTGTTGCCAAACTTCTGGACGACCTGCAGTTGAGAGATGAGGGTGACTATGTGGCGACCTTCAACGGTGCCCTTGTCCAAGAAACTGCTACTGGTCATGAGATTATCAGCGAATCCTTGACCTATGAGGATTATCTGGATATGGAATTTCTCAGTCGTAAGCTCGGTGTCCACATGCATGCTATTACCAAGGACGGTATCTACACTGCCAATCGCAATATCGGAAAATACACAGTGCACGAATCAACCCTCGTCAGCATGGCCATCTTCTACCGCACACCTGAAGAAATGGCTGACAAGGAAATTGTCAAATGTATGTTCATCGATGAACCTGAGATTCTTAATGCTGCTATTGAAAAAATCCCAGCAGAATTTTACGAACGCTACTCCATCAACAAATCTGCTCCCTTCTACCTCGAACTCCTTAAAAAGAATGTAGATAAGGGTTCAGCTATCACCCACCTAGCTGAAAAACTAGGATTGACCAAAGATGAGACCATGGCTATCGGTGACGAAGAAAATGACCGTGCCATGCTGGAAGTCGTTGGTAACCCTGTTGTCATGGAAAATGGAAATCCAGAAATCAAAAAAATCGCCAAATACATCACCAAAACAAATGACGAATCCGGCGTTGCCCATGCCATCCGTACATGGGTACTGTAAAAGAAAAGAATAAATCAGTTTTCTTTGATAACTAGATTGAGTAATCTGTCCATCCCACCAGATTATCATCAAATGATTCTATCGCAAATAAAAGTAGATTTCTTGCAAATTCTTGAGTAATTAAATCTTTTGGTGTCACAATATTGTTATTTTTTCTATCACAATAAATTGCTTTTTCTCTTAAATCTTTTAATTCACCAGAATAAATAAATTGAAATATCTTTTCCAAATTTTCATCAGAAATTGCATTTTTAATCCTTTCGCCCATACAAATAGTGTAGCTTGCTCCTACAATTTGTTTAGACTTATGATCTC
Organism: Streptococcus sp. 20925_1_69; assembly: GCF_041432365.1. Taxonomy (GTDB): domain Bacteria; phylum Bacillota; class Bacilli; order Lactobacillales; family Streptococcaceae; genus Streptococcus. The sequence continues at coordinate 126,629 of NZ_JAPVZL010000001.1, read as the reverse complement.
TTAATTTATCTTTTCTCACATAGGAATCTGAACCTTTAATAAACATCCCCATTCTAATTTTTCCAACCTCTTCTATCACGCTAATAGCTAGAAAAGATGCAGAAGTATAGGAACTATTTATATACAAAACATATGAATCCGAAATCAACTGAACAACATGATCTAAACATTTATTCAATTGTTCAGTTGAAGAAATATAAAAATTGCTAGCTCCGTTTAAGATAGATTCTATCTTATCAAAAGAAAAATCTTTATCAACCATTAGTACTCCAAATTTTATAATTTATGATATTTTGTTAAAGTTCTTCTAGCGATTGCTTATCGAATCTACGTCGACACTTTTATATAAATCTTGTAATTTAGGGGCGAAGCACATCAAACGCCCAGTAAAATCAATAGTTTACATGCCCCCTGCAGGAATCGAACCTGCAACTACTCCTTAGGAGGGAGTTGTTATATCCATTGAACTAAGGGAGCTAGATAAAAACTCTGCTGAAAAAGCAGAGTTTTTTAGTCGAATTAACGACGGATTTCTTTGATACGAGCTGCCTTACCTTGAAGTGCACGCAAGTAGTACAATTTCGCACGACGTACTTTACCGTAACGAACAACTTCGATTTTTTCAACACGTGGAGTGTGGATTGGGAAGATACGCTCAACACCTACACCGTTAGAGATTTTACGAACTGTGTAGTTTTCTGAGATGCCAGCACCTTTACGTGCGATAACAACACCTTCAAAAATCTGGATACGTTCACGGTTACCTTCGACAACTTTCGCGTGTACACGAACAGTGTCACCAGGACGGAATGAGGGGATATCTGTACGAAGTTGACCTTCAGTCAAGCTTTGGATTAATGGATTCATTTTATTCTCCTATCTTTGTCAATCTTGAGGAACCTTCCTCAGCGGATAAACTGTATTTTTGTGCGTCCATTACACACAAGATACAGTTTACCAAATTTCCAGAAAAAAGTAAAGAAATTTATAGCAGAATTCCTAAAAAAATTGCAACCAAACCACCTAGATAGGTTAAAGTCAAGTAAGAATAAAATACCTTCTTATCACTTAACAGTCTTTGAAGTTCGTCATTCAAGGTCGAAAAAGTTGTCAAACCTCCACAAAATCCTGTTGCTAGAATAGCATAGATTCCCTTAGACTCTACATGATTGTAGAATAATCCAATCAAAAAACACCCTAAAAGATTTGCTATAAGCGTTCCGAGTGGCAATTTAAAAGCTTGATTATAGCGGGAAAAGAAATAGCGCACTAAAGCTCCGAAACCACAAGCAATTGCAAGATAGACGATTACCATTTCTTCCTCCCTAGAAAATAAGCCAAGAGTAGACCTCCACCAATACTCAAAAGCAAATACAGGACTAAACTAAGATAACGCCCTGTATCAAGCAGTTTTACAGCATCAAGCATTAGACTAGAAAAGGTGGTCAAACCACCACAAAAACCTGTCCCCAGAGCTAAAATCACGCCTTTACTGGTTCCTTTATAGACCAGATAGCCCTTGACAAGATAAACCAGGCAGAAAATTCCCAGATAGTTGACAAAGAGAGTGCCCCAAGGAAAGTCAGGACTGGCTGGTAACCAAGTGGAAACTAGGTAGCGAATCAATCCACCCAACATAGCAGCTAGAAAAATCCCTAGCGGATAAAATTGTTCTTTTTTCATTTGATATTTTGATCCTGATAATCACGCGAACGTTTGAGTATGTCCGAAAAAGTCGCGACAATAGTTTCCTGATAGCGCTTATCTCCTACACGACTTCTAACCTTTTCAAAAATAACCGCTTCTCTCTTAGTATCTAAAATCGGTTTCCCTGAAGCCTTCTTATAAGCGACAACCCCTTCAACTAAGTGCATTCGTTCTTCTAGAAGTTTAACAATTTGATCGTCGATTTGATCAATTTCTTGGCGAATAATATCTAAATCCATAGTGTCTCCTCCTTTATTTGAATTATTGTATCAAAAAGCCATCAAATAGGCTAGTAAAATCCCAACTCTCGATAAGAAAAATGCACTGATTGATTACATCAGCGCACTTTTATGCTTATCCTACTTTAGCAGCCAATTCTTCTGCGAATTGTTCCAAGCGTTCGATATCTTCTTCCTCAGCAGAAAGATCAACTTTGACACATTCAGAACCTTTTTCTGCTCCTGTTGAAACAAAGACACGATCAAAGTCATCAACAGCCTTACAGAATTCATCGTAGAAGGTGTCACCTGAACCAACCACTCCGTAGATTTTACCATTCAAATTGAGATCAGCTAGGTCTTCGTAGAAGTCCATCATCTCATCTGGCAATTCACCATCACCATAAGTATAGGTCGCAACGATAGCGATGTCAGCTTCCAAGAAGTCTGAAGCGTCAACAGTTGTACATTCATCAACATCGACATCCAAGCCCAAGTCACGTAATTTGTCTGCTACAATATCTGCAATTTCTTCGGTATTACCGGTCATACTGGCAAATACAATTTTTGCTAATGCCATATCGTCCTCCTCAATTTATCTTTCTCCATTATATCACATCTTTTTCATTTTAAAAATAAAAATTCTTGTGCTACAATGAAATGAGAAAGAATTGAGGTTATTTATGGACATTTGCCATCAAATTTTAGAAAAAATCAAAGAATACGATACGATTATCATTCATCGTCATATGAAACCAGACCCTGATGCCTTGGGAAGTCAGGTAGGTTTAAAAGCCTTGTTGGAGCATCATTTTCCAAAAAAAACCATCAAAGCCGTTGGTTTTGATGAACCAACTCTTACTTGGATGGCTGAAATGGATTCTATTGAAGATAGTGCCTACCAAGGCGCACTTGTCATCGTCTGTGATACAGCTAATACTGCTCGTATCGATGATAAGCGCTATAGTCAAGGTGATTTTCTCATTAAGATTGACCACCATCCAAATGATGATGTATATGGTGACCTATCTTGGGTGGATACTAGTTCAAGCAGTGCTAGCGAGATGATTGCCCTATTTGCTGAAACAACCCATCTGGCCTTGTCAGATCGCGCTGCTGAATTGCTCTTTGCAGGAATCGTTGGTGATACAGGTCGTTTCCTCTACCCTTCTACCACTGCACGCACCCTCCGCCTGGCTGCCTCTCTGAGAGAACAGAACTTTGATTTTTCGGCTCTCACTCGCAAAATGGACACTATGAGCTACAAAATTGCTAAACTTCAAGGCTACATCTATGACCATCTGGAAGTGGATGAAAATGGTGCAGCGCGCGTTATCCTGAGTCAAGAAGTCTTAAAACAATTCAATGTTACCGATGCTGAAACTGCAGCCATTGTCGGTGCACCTGGACGCATTGACAGTGTGAGTCTCTGGGGAATTTTTGTAGAGCAGGCTGATGGCCACTACCGTGTCCGCTTACGCAGTAAAATCCATCCTATCAATGAAATTGCCAAAGAACATGATGGAGGAGGCCACCCGCTAGCAAGTGGTGCTAATTCCTATAGCCTAGAGGAAAACGAAATCATCTACCAAAAGTTAAAAAACTTGCTTAAAAACTGATAAAATACTTGCCAAACTTTTCAGAATCTGATAGACTAGTATGGTAACAATCTATGGCTCGCAAAGAGACCATGGCAGAAAGGAAATATTGCAAAATGAAAAAAGATATCCATCCAGAATATCGCCCAGTTGTCTTCATGGACACAACTACTGGTTACCAATTCCTTAGCGGTTCAACAAAACGCTCTAACGAAACTGTTGAGTTCGAAGGCGAAACTTACCCATTGATCCGTGTGGAAATTTCATCAGACTCACACCCATTCTACACTGGACGTCAAAAGTTCACTCAAGCAGATGGACGCGTGGATCGTTTCAACAAAAAATACGGTCTCAAATAATCAACCGCATTTATTGCTTAAAAACGTTGATACAAAGCCTTTTCCAAGAAATTGGAATTGGCTTTTTTTGTTTTTAGTACCGTTTTTGGTACCGTCTTGGAAAACTAACCTTTTGCACTATCCAGATAATCTACAAATTTTGTGATAGCTTTCTTCTCTCCTGCTACTGTAGAATGGCTATAAGTATCCAGGGTCATCTGACTACTTGCATGACCTAATCTTTTGGCCGCATTGACAGGGTCAACCCCTACTTCAATCATCAAGGTTGCATGAGTATGTCTGAAGCCATGAGGAGTTATCTTCTTCAAGCCATGTTTCCTGATGATCCGCTTTAGAACACTATTGATATAATCCTGATATAAAGGTTCTATCTTTCCGTCTCGATCAACAAACGTAAACATATAATCGCTATCAATCAATGGGGTAACTGACAGTTGCCCCTTTTCTCTTCTGCTCTTTTGTTTCCACTCTTTCAAAATCGAGATTGTCTTAGTATCTAAAGGGATTTGCCGTATGGAAAACCTGTTTTTGGTGCTTTTCTCAACGGCTTTCCCCTTGATTCTACCTAGGTTTTTGCTGATAGACAGTAATTGATTGTCAAAATCAATATCAGACCACCTCAAAGAATACAACTCCCCTTTCCTTAAGCCACTATAGGCCAACAAACGAAATAAGGCATAGTTTTTATAAGGCTCTTCTGCCTTAATAATAGCTAAAAACTCATGCAACTCCTCAACGCTAAAGAAGTTATCTGACTTCTTCCGCTCTCTTTTGGGGAGTATCGTTTGCTTCATTGGATTGTCTGTTATCAATTTCATTTTCAAAGCAAAATCAAACACTTGGCTAGTGTAAGATTTTACCTGTTTGATATTTCTAAAAGTCTGACCTTTTTCGGTGATAAAGTCCTGGCAGTGCCAAGGAGTAATTTTGGAAATTTTCATCTTTCCAAGAACTGGCAAGATATGGATTCTAAACAAATCATCTGTACGGACGCTTGTCGTCCTCTCTACTGTGTTTTGATAAGTTTTGAACCATTCCTCAAAAACTTCATCAAAACGTCTCTCAGAGGCTCTCAGAAGCCCTGAGAGGTCGCCTAACGCTTTTTTGTGGTAAATCATAGCTTCATACTGTCTAGCCTCTCTAAGGCTCTTAAAACCGCTTTTAAAGAAGTCCTGACGTTTGCCATCAATCACCCTGTAGATTCTGACCTTATAAAGATACCCTGATTTAGACTTTTTAGCCTTATATTTAATAATAGACATTCTAATTTCTCCTTTATTTTTTAAGGTTTCGGAGCTTATAAAATAAAGAAATCATGATTGTCAGTTATTTCTTACGCTTTTTCTCTTCTTGCCGTCTCTTGTATTCAGGAGTCTCTACCCATGCTTCCCAGACATAATGATAAGGAGAGTCTTCTGCACTTGATTTGTTAATCAGGAAAGGAATAAGGCCTTGTTTCTCATCAGCTATAAATTCTTTAATAGCTTTAACCAAAACAGGGTTAAAGCCTTTTTTACTTGCTAGAAAATCAATGTAATCAGACAATGCCTCTGATTGATTAAGTTCTGCAAGTATAATAGCAAGATCTTTTCCAAAAGGAGTCCATTCGGTAATTTTATTTTCAATCGTACTTTTTCCCTGAAGCACTTTGGCGAAGCCTTTAAAAATTTCTTTGACTGATCCTGGATTGACTAATACAGGATTATCATCAAGCCCCAACAAGTAAGGGATAGACACGCCAAAATATTCTGCAAGAATTTCTGCGTTTTCTTTTTTAGGAGTACGTAGATTTTTTTTATATCCTGAGAGAGTTGTTATTGGTATATCCGTATCATCACTAACCTTTTTTAGTGTGTAATTATTTTTTTTCATTAGTATCTCTAACCTATTTTCAGGTTTGTCAAATAAAAAATTATTCATATTTTCACCTCTAAAAATATTTTAACACTTTTTCTCAAATATGAGTAAAAATAAGTTGACATTACTCAAAAAAGGGTATATAATCGTGACATACTCTTAAATGAGTAAAATTTCGGAGCTTATAAAATTAAGAAAGGGGTCAGAATATGACAGAAAATTTTACTATCCACCTCCCAAAAGCAACCGAAAAGAAGTTGCTTGCCCGTTACGATACTATGCTTCAGAAAGCTATCGAAAAAGCCCTTGAGGACCAGGAACTCTATAAACCTATAGTTCGTATGGCAGGTTTGTGCCGTTGGTTGTCAGTCTCAACCACTACGATAGTGAAATGGCAACGTGAAGGCATGCCCCACATGGTCATTGACGGAGTGACACTGTACGATAAACACAAAGTCGCTCAATGGCTACAACAATATGAAAGGTGAGAAATATGGAATATGATGACGATTATTACTACTATCTTCCTAAAGCATTATTGTTCGAGGAAGAATACAGAGACCTCTCCCCTTATGCAATAATTTTTTATATACTTCTTCTCAGCAAAAAAGAAGAAGCTGTTGAAATGGGATGGGTAGATGATGATGGAGAAATTTATCTTGCTTACACAAGAGAAGAACTCGCTAGAATGTTTGGATTTAGTACATCAAGAATAACTAACTTGAAATATCGTTTACAAATTGCTGACTTAATTACAGTTTACAAACACAATCCTCTACTTCATCTACCTGATAGAATTTATGTGAAGGAGTTATAGAAAGAATGTTGACAATCTATTTTAGTGATGACACCGAGCAAAAAAATACTATAGAAAACTGGCTTAATAATAGGCAAGTCGCATTCTTATCATGCGATTATAAAGATATTGATAAAGACACCTTATTGTCTTTCGCATCTAAAACACCTGATTTTTTTATATTGCTAAAGCCAGCTTTCTTAAGATATAAACTGGACTATAAAACGACATTGAGTGAGTTTCTAGAGCTTGTTTCAAATAATAAACTGAAAACTCTAAGGCTTCCTATTGTTGTTAAAGATGGGGAAATTTTTGCAGGTGTTGGAATTGAAGATTTAGGGAGTTTTATCCCACGTAAGCAACGTAAACTAGAAAGAGCTCATATTTTCGCTAAAGCAGAAAAACTAGATGAGGGTAGACGTTTTTGGAGAAACTTCGAGGTTGTCCGTAAACAGTCTGAACTACGTTGGTTTGAACTGAATGAGTTACTGTTTGCTGATGTGTCTGACGATTTAGGAGAAATCAAAAAAGCTAAAGACCGATTCTTTAAATACAAGAAAAACAAGCAAATTCCTCCTGAAGATATCATTGAGAAAATCCAAAAAATATTTTTGATTGAAAGAGTTGTTCTTTTTCAAAAATCTGTTCCAGATCTACAAAATTTCTAGTCCTAAAACAGTTATGAAAACAGCTATGAAAATATTTTGAAAATGAGATTTTGAGACTAAATTTTTGAGCTTCCTCAAAATTTATAACGCGGGCTCCTCTAACAGCCCGCTATGTTCCCATTTCGTGGGATTTTACTGCACCCATTTTTTGGCAAGTTTGACCGTAGCAAAATGAAAATGGTCCGACGAAGTCGGCTTGGGGTTGCTCCCCCAAGAATGTCATTTTACGGAGGTCTTTGCGCAGACAAAAAAGAGGCGCCGATAGGCGACCTCTAAAAGAAAGAAGGTTTTATATGAAAAACTTAACAAATAAGGTTATATCAGGATATATTATCGCTCTTGTGCCTTTTGCCTTCATAATGTGGCTCTCAGGAGTGCGTTCGCTTTTGATAGTGTTCCTAGTTCCTTTATTTATAAGTCTATTCGCTCATTTCTATATTTGTATCATGAACTATATTGAAAATCTTGCTGACAAGTATTTCAGACAGAAAAAATGCCGATAGGCGACCTCTACAAGAAAGGAGGTTGATTTGGAATTAAAAGTTAGCTTGGACAACATCACTATTACAGCTTATATCAAACCTATCAAACTCCTTGATCTCAAAAGTTTGATAGAAAGTCATACAGCCATTATCGTCCAGACTGCTATGACTGATATGTTTAGAGCAATCACTCGGGACGGAAGTCACGTTAGACTCCTCCTAGATTACGACAAGTTAAAAGGACAAGCCTTTAATGCTCGCCCTTTCAGGATAGAGTTTAACCCCAATAAACTCCGACAGATTGATATTAATATCTTAGATACAATTATACAATATCTTGAAGATATTGCAATCTCTCGAGTTGATTTAGCTTTTGATATATTTGAAGTTGATTGTAGTGAGTTTATTCTTGAAAAGAAAGGCCGCCCTACTGCTACCAAAGAATGGAGAGACCAGAATGGAAAACTAGAAACTAAATATCTAGGCGCCTCCAGGTCAGAAAAGCAAATTAGACTCTATAATAAAAAAGTTGAACAATTAGAAAATGGCTCTGAGGAAGACAAAAAATTTGCTCAGCAGTTCCAGCATTGGTGGCGCTTAGAATTTCAGCTCCGAAGTCGCTCGGTTGAAGAAATATTTGAAGTCATTGACTCTGTTATCTTTAAGCCGTTTAACTTTGAAGGTTTAGGTATAGAAGCTCAACTTTACTTACTTGCCCTTACTCGTGATAAAGGAATCTGGAATAAAGTCAGTAAAAACACACGTACAAAATACAAGAAACTTTTACAGACCTATAAAACATCTGATATTGACTATCTGAAATTGATGAAAGATTTATTAAAACATGAACGACCAATATTAGAAAAACAGCTTGCTTATTATGGGGGAAGAATAACAGAAATAGCTTTCAACCATTTGGTTGAAAATCCAGTATTAACAAGGAGTTATTAGGCCTAAAATGAGAATAAAAGACTACGCTGATAGCCTGGGAGTTAGTAGTCAATCCATCTATAAACGGATACGATCTACAAAATATAAAGAGAGGTTGAAAGGTCATTTATACCTAGACAACCAAAAGGTTGAAAACCTTGATTTAATAGGCATTAGAATACTTGAAGATTATCATTTTGAAAATGATGTGATTAAACTTGAGAAAGAATTAGAGGAGGCCAAAGAACAAGGCAAGCAACTAGAACAAGATTTGCAACTATTGAAAGGCTATAGGAAGAGTGATCAACAAAACTTAAAAGCTTGGACAGATTATGCTGAACGATTGGAACAACATCGATTTTACTTAATGCTTGCACTCACTACTGTACCTATAGCTTTCCTTGTAGCTTTAGCCTTTGCCGTCTTCTGACGGCATTTGTCGGACAATGCGAAGCGTCCGACCCTGGGGCACTGATAGAGTGCCCCACTCGCTTCGGCGAGTATAGTCGAAACTCCTCTTGTGGCTCGAGAGGTGGTTCGATGTCGCTCCTAATACAGGAGCGACGTGCCGTCTGCAAGACCCTTCGGAGAACGCACATTTACGGAGTAAAGTGTAGTGCGTTACACTTTACATGGAAGTCGTGCCGATCCTTCAGGAAAAAATCTACCCTATGGGTCACTTAATCCTGGTGGCAATCTTCCGCCACCAGCTCGGCGACCCTTTGAGCCGAGAAAGGAACAAACTATGAGTTATGCAGTAGCTAGGATGCAAAAAATGAAATCTGGAAATCTTGGTGGTGCCTATCGTCACAATGAACGAATTTTTGAAAATCACTCGAACAAGGATATTGACCCAGATAAGACTCACCTAAATTATGAATTAACCGACCGTGACCGCTCTATCCCTTACGATAGGCAGATTAAACAATACATCTACGATAATAAAATTTCCAAACGTGCTCTACGTAAAGATGCCGTTTTGTGTAATGAATGGATTATTACATCAGATAAAGCATTTTTTGAAAATATGAGTTCGGATCAGATTAAGGACTTTTTTGAAACAGCAAAAAATTTCTTTGCTGAAAGATACGGTAATAGTAATATCGCTTATGCTATGGTACATCTTGACGAGAGTACGCCACATATGCACTTAGGACTTGTACCTATGCAAAATGGCAAGTTAAGCTCTAAATCATTATTTGGTAGCCGTGACCAACTGAAAGAGATCCAGGAGGCTTTTCCTAAATACCTGAATGAACATGGCTATAATTTGCAACGTGGGGAGTCTGATAGCAAGAAGAAACACCTCGAAACAGCAGAATTTAAAGAAAAGCAACGCTTACTAGATGATACTGATAAAAAGATAGTTGATAAAACCCAAAAACTAAGGCAACTAGAAAAACAGGAAAAGCAAACTACAGAAAAAATCAAGCAACACGAAAAAGAGAAAAATGCTTTACTAGATGATATAGCTGTCTTGGAGTCTCTTCAACCTCTACAGATTGAAGAAATGAAAAAAGACAAATTAGTCAGACGTACATTTGACGGTAAACTAAAAATGGATAAAGCAACCTATGACAGACTCTTTCATACAGCCTCCCGAAATGCCCTAGATAATAATAGGCTAAGGCACGAAAACAGCAAACTTGAACATCAATTACAGCAATCACTTTCTAAACAGAATAACTTAGCTAAAGAACTGATGAAGAGTGATCATATATTATCTGAAAATCGTACGCTAAAATCAGAAGTCGATAGACTAAAACACGCAAATAAAAAACTCAATGAAAGTATAAAACGATTAGGTGAACAATTAAATGCCGTAAATAAAAAACTTGCGCTTTGGCGCAAAACAGCAAGAAATTACATGCATCCTAAAGAATTCAGTAGAATGTTACATGTCATAAATCAAATACGACCACCAAGAATAACCATTATGTCAGTCGCTCGAAGTGTTAAAAATATGATTGAAAAAAATATATTTTAAGCACTTTATGCCGTGAAAGTCTCTTGATAACAAGCTAGTCGACTTTAGACTAAAGACAGTCGAGTCGTCAGGCTGAAAAGCTGACGACCGATTGCCAAAGGCTAAAAAAGACTAGGTTACTTGTTGTCAAGAGAACCATGGAATAAATGAACAAGGAGAAAAAGATGAACAATATTAACAAACCTTTAGTACACAAAATTAAACAACCCGGTACATTTTCCGGAAAAATATTACTGGGTTTCCTACAGTCAGTTTTTAAGGAAATCACTGGGAACTATATACCATCAGCCTATCCACTCAGCATTATTGAGCCTTATTTTACTTCAGATGAACAGGGAGAATCGTTTTGGTCAAATGCCCTGGCTATCAATGTTTTAGAAATTCGCCTCAAGGATAACTATAACATCCATCTAATACAAAAATCACCTTATATTCTTCTTGTTATTAAGGATATTGATAGCTTTAAAACTGGAGTTATTAAACTCTTTAATGACTTACTTGATCCTGATAAAAAGTATCTGATTTATCGTGATTTTATCAAAACATATCGAAATATGACTCCGATTGAGAAAATCGAATTTTTCAAAAAGAAGACCGTCGAGGAAATCGCAGCTAAAAAATAAGCTATGGTATACTATTTAGTGAGGAGGTAACACTATGAGAAAAACATTATTTGGTTGGATGCTTGCATTTTCTGCATTACGCTTTCTTGACCGCTCTGTACGACAGTCAACTAAAGCGCTACGACGATTTTTAAGATAAATTATAAAAGGCTCTAGTTTAGAGTCTTTTATTGTGATATAATATAAATTGCTGAAGCTACCTTCCGCAAATTAATGCGAAAGGAGGTGTTGTTCTATGAGTTACTTCTTCGAGCTCTTACTCGGAATCACGGTTGAGATACTGGCTCACTATCTCATCAAGTGGCTAGATGACGAGGACAAACGCTAAGGCTAGCCCAAAACACCACAAAAAAACCCTCGAGAGACCTGGCCGTCCTCGGGGGTTTGGTGTATCTATGAGATACTTCTTCGTGTTCTTATTATCTCATTCATTACAAAAAAAGTCAATAAAAAAAGCCCAAATACTTGAGACAACTTTCATTATTTTATAAGCTCCGAAACCTTAATTTTTGGTACCTTTTTGGTACCGTCTTGGTTTAACAATACGGTATATATATAATATTTTACAGCTATATCCCCTTTAGAAACGTTGATTTAATAAGGATTTAAACACTATAGAGTATATCTTTGTAAAATACGGTCTCAAATAATGATAAAAAGAACAGTTTCGACTGTTCTTTTTTGTTTCTTGAAATCAACTGCTGTTTTCATATTCCAGACTCAAAAAACTTTGCACTCTAGCTAGCCACACGATGGTTTCTAGAGAACAAAGTTTTTTCTTGCCTAAAAAGTATAAAAGATATATACTAGCTATATATAGTATAGATTGGAGATATACCATGACTACATCACTTACTAAGCAATACAATTTTAAAATCAATGAGTCATCAATGGAACAAGCTAGAGCTATAATCAAGGAAAAAGGAATGACTATGACGGATGCTATTAGTCTTTTTATCGAGCAGATTGTTCTCGAACAGGATTTGCCAATAAAAACTGCAGAAGATTTACACCGTGAACGATTGATTCAAGAACTACAAGCCCAATCGGAACGCGCCTTAAGAGAATACGAATCCGGACAAGGGACTTCCCTAGACGATATGAGGCTACGATATGGTTTATAAAGTGATTCTATCTACTGAAGTGAGTCAGGCAATTGACAGTATTCATGACTACATTACTACTGTTCTTTTATCACCTCAGTCTGCTAAAAATACTGTGGCCAAAATTCTAGACGGCTTAAAAAGTTTAGAAACCTTTCCTGAAGCTGGCTTTGATGTAGATGAAAAAATCGGACTTAAAATCAATAGTAAGTACCCCACACAAGGAAAAATTATCGGTCAATATATCTTGCTTTACTTTATCGATCAAACCCAAAGAACTGTTTTTCTTTCCCACTTATTCCACACCAAAAGTGACTATGTTACCTTACTACAAAGCAAAAATAATAAAAACTCAAAATCATCATTTTGATGTCAACTGCTCCCTTAATAGCCTTGTGATTATAAAGAATACAGTCTTCATTTTAACTAGAAAACAAAAAAACTTTGCACTCTAGCTAGCTACACAATGCTTTCTAGAGAACAAAGTTTTTTTATTAGAGCAGATTTACTCTTCCTTATCTTGATTTTCAGTTCCTTTAGTGGTATTGTCTTCCCAAAGGATACGCTCGATACGGTGGAAACCTGACCAACCTTCCTCTGTCTTGTTTTCGTCCATGTAGTCTGCCAAACGGAAGTCAATCTTGACATCTGACTCACCAAAACTTTCAGCGATTGGTTCTGAACGCTCATAAGACATACGAATCAGTGGATAAACCTTTTTGGCTTCTTCTAACTTACCTTCTTTCAAAAGTTTGACAAAGCCTTCTGCATCTGTCAACAGTTTATCAATTTGCTCTTGCACAAAAGTCTTATAGTCAGCTGTGGCCTTATCAAGCATTTTCTGCTTGTCTTCAGACAAAGCTGTCACCTTAGACGAATCGGTTGTATCTGCTGATTTTTCAAACCTAACAGCACAAGCTGTCAATAGTAAGGTTGAAGATAAAAGGACAAAACCTAGTTTTTTCATTGTTTACTCCTATTGGTTCAGGAAGCCTGAATTAATTTTACGTTTCTTTATACCATGTTTTCACTCATTTTTCAATAAATTTTCAGACAATTTAATGTTAGAGGATTTATACTAACAATAGACTTTTAACCTCAAAATTGATAAAATAAGAAGGAAAATAAGATAAAAGGAAACTATAAATCACCATGATGAACATGCAAAACATGATGCGTCAAGCACAAAAACTTCAAAAACAAATGGAACAAAGCCAGGCTGAACTTGCTGCTATGCAATTTGTTGGCAAATCTGCTCAAGACCTTGTTCAAGCGACCTTAACTGGCGATAAGAAAGTTGTCAGCATTGACTTCAATCCAGCTGTCGTTGACCCAGAAGACCTCGAAACTCTTTCTGATATGACTGTTCAAGCCATCAACTCAGCTCTTGAACAAATCGATGAAACGACTAAGAAAAAATTAGGTGCTTTCGCTGGGAAATTACCATTCTAAAAAATCACAAAAACGCATAATGTAAGGGTGCAGAGACCTTGATATTATGCGTTTTATTGTGTCAAGACTTACTTGATTTCTCCTCGAATAAAGTTTTGTCTCACCTTTATTATATTTTTTCAACTAAGTCTTTTATCATTCTGTGTAGTTCTTTTATCTTTTCAGATTGTTTCTCTATTAATGTTCTCTGACTAGATAATTCATCTTGGAGTTTATCAAATTGTATCTGTTCATCTGGATTATCTTTTACAAAAAAGTTCGTCAAGGCACTCGTTAACATTCCTATTGTACCAATCCCTACCAACATTAATAAAACAGCTATCCATTTCCCAAAAAGGGAAACTGGAACAATATCACCATAACCAACAGTGGTTACTGTTACAAGAGACCACCAAAGACTATCTGAGAATGATTTTTCTTCAACTACAGATAAAATTGAACTTCCTACTAGCACGATAAAGATATTAACATACAAGATATAAATCAGGCCATTTGTCCGTAAGAATCTACTAATTTTTCTTTCTAATTTACCTGTAAGTCCAATTATTCTAAGTAAACGAGTCAGTTTCAGTAATTTTGTCAGCCTTGCTAAGCGAAAGATACGCCCTAATCGAAATACTGTAAAAATAGCATTTAAAGGCAGAATAGCTAGCAGATCAAAGATATTTTCAATTATGAATCGCCATTTCTCTTTACTTAAAAAGAACCGCCATCCATAATCTACCACAAAAACACCCCAAAGTAGTAAATCAATAATACAGATATCAACGCAAGTATGATAATCGATGTGTCATAGTAATCCTTAAATAACCATTTTCTTTTCACGCTATTTCTCCTATACCATTTTTGAACATTATACCACACCAACTATCTACTAATATATAAAAAAGAAGGCCCTAGCCTTCTTTTTTATATATCTGTCAATGGTGTTGCGGTATCTGGTGAGGTATCATAAACCTTAAAGTCTACTCCGACTCCCAGATCAGCTTGTGCTAGCTGATTGACCATGGTCATGTGAGCCAGCTCCTTGATATTGTTTTCCTTAGACAAGTGACCAAGGTAGATTTTCTTAGTGCGATTTCCTAGCGTCCGAATCATAGCTTCGGCACCATCTTCGTTAGAAAGGTGACCCAGATCCGATAGGATTCGTTGTTTGAGTCGCCAAGCGTAAGATCCTGCTCGCAAAATCTCTACATCATGGTTGGACTCGATAAGATATCCATCCGCATTTTCGACAATTCCCGCCATACGGTCACTAACATAACCTGTATCTGTCAAAAGGACAAAACTCTTGTCATCCTTCATAAAGCGATAGAACTGCGGTGCGACTGCATCATGACTTACACCAAAACTCTCGATGTCAATATCTCCAAAGGTTTTGGTTTTGCCCATTTCAAAGATATGCTTTTGCGAAGAATCCACCTTGCCAAGATACTTGCTATTTTCCATAGCCTGCCAGGTCTTTTCATTGGCGTAAAGATCCATACCATACTTGCGAGCCAAAACGCCTACTCCATGGATATGATCTGAATGCTCATGGGTAATCAAGATGGCATCTAAGTCTTCTGGTTTGCGATTTATTTCAGCAAGTAGGCTGGTAATTTTCTTACCCGACAAGCCTGCATCCACTAAAAGTTTCTTTTTTGGGGTTTCCAGATAAAAGGAATTTCCACTGGAACCCGACGCTAAAATACTGTATTTAAAGCCTATTTCACTCATTCTAGTCTTCTACTTCATCCTCCCATACTTCTTCTTTCACTGCATCCTTATCATAAGGGAGCACAATTGTGAAAGTTGATCCCTTACCGTATTCACTCTTGGCCCAAATAAAGCCATTATGTTGTTTGATAATTTCTTTGGCAATAGACAGTCCCAGACCTGTTCCACCTTGGGCACGACTTCTAGCACGATCCACACGATAGAAACGGTCAAAGATGCGTGGTAAATCCTGCTTAGGAATACCCAAACCTTGGTCTGAGATGGATAAAATCATCTGATCATCAGTCGTCTTCATGGTCACTGTGATTTTCCCACCATCTGGCGAATACTTGATGGCATTGTTAAGAATATTATCAATCACTTGTGTCATCTTATCTGTATCTATCTCTATCCAAACTGAGGTAATGGGGTAATCTCTCACCAGTTCGTATTTCTTATCTTCATCCTGCCCTCTTATCTGATCAAAACGGTTGAGGATAAAGGTAATAAAGGCAGTAAAGTTAATCAGTTCCACATCTAGATGACTGGTGGCATTGTCAATTCGAGAAAGATGAAGGAGGTCAGTTACCATGCGCATCATACGATTGGTTTCGTCTAGAGATACCTTGATAAAGTCTGGTGCTACAGTTTCACACAAAGCTCCCTCATCCAAAGCTTCAAGATAGGATTTCACACTAGTTAGAGGAGTACGTAGCTCATGGCTAACATTGGAAACAAAGAGTCTCCGTTCGCGTTCCTCCTTTTCCTGCTCAGTCGTATCATGCAAAACAGCAACCAGACCCGAAATAAAGCCAGACTCTCGACGAATCAAGGCAAAGCGAACACGGAGGCTCAGATACTCACCATTAGCATCCTGAGAATCAATCATGAGTTCAGGAATTTGGGTGATCAAATCACGAAGTTCATACTCATCTTCAATCTTAAGCAATTCTAAAATACTTTTGTTTAGAACATCTTCTTTCTGAACACCTAACTGTTTCTTAGCCATGTCATTAATCATGGTAATCTTACCGCGACGATTAGTCGCAAGGACGCCATCTGTCATGTAAGAGAGGATACTATGTAAACGTTTGCTCTCTTGTTCCAGATTTTCTTGGGTTAAACGAATTACTTCTGATAAATCATTGAGATTATTAGTAATATTGGTAATTTCAGAGCTTCCCTGCATATCCAATACCTGAGAATAATCTCCTGCAATCAGGTCTTTTACCTTTTGATTGATTTGCTTCAACCGAATATTATCCCGACGATTTTCTAGTAAGAGCAAGGTCACTACTAAAATAAAGCCAAGTAGAATGAGGATAAAGATAAAATCACTGGTTAAAACTGTATCTTTAATTAGTTTAATCATTATTTCTCATATAATAACCAACACCGCGACGTGTTAGGATATATTCAGGACGACTTGGTGTATCTTCAATCTTCTCACGCAAACGTCTGATGGTTACGTCAACTGTTCGAACATCTCCGAAATAATCATACCCCCATACCGTTTCAAGCAAGTGTTCACGCGTAATTACTTGACCGATATGAGAAGCCAAGTGATACAAAAGCTCAAATTCACGGTGGGTTAAGTCTAGTTCTTCACCGTATTTCTTCGCAACATAGGCATCTGGAACAATCTCCAAGTCCCCAATTTGCAAGGGTTGAGTTTTATTTTCATCTGATTCTTGATTATCTACAGAAGCCAAGTCCGTGCGACGGAGAAGAGCTTTGACACGAGCCTGCAACTCACGATTTGAGAAGGGTTTTGTCACATAGTCATCCGCCCCAAGCTCTAAACCGATAACCTTATCAAATTCACTGTCTTTAGCAGAAAGCATGATAATAGGCACACTACTTGTCTTGCGAATGGTCTTAGCAACTTCTAAACCATCAATTTCTGGAAGCATCAAATCCAGAATAATAATATCTGGCTGCTCTGCTTCAAATTGCTCTAGCGCTTCACGACCGTTAAAAGCAGTTACAACTTCGTAACCTTCCTTGGTCATATTAAACTTGATAATATCTGAGATTGGTTTTTCATCATCTACAATTAATATTTTTTTCATATGTTCACCTTTTTCTCTACTATTATACCAAAAAAATAGCAAGAAGACACAATAGCTAGTCTTTGCTACTGTCTAAGTTGGCTTGTGCATAAGTCTGCCAGATTTTTTGTTGGGGTTTGGCAAGTGGAACATCCTTGAACTCTTCTGGTGAAAGCCAGCGAACTTCCCTATCTGAAAAATCATGAAAGTCACTCACCTGACCTGCTACAATCTGTACATTCCACTTTCGATGGCTAAAGACATGCTTGACAGTCTCAAAACAAACATCAAGCCAATCAACATCTAGGTCATAGTCCTGCTGGAAACTCTCTTCTGGACTGGGGCCAAAGTTTACACTTTCTTCTGCAACCTGATGAAAGAGGTCAAACTGCTCCTCTTGCGAAAAGTTATCAACTTCTATCAAGGGAAAATGCCAAAAACCTGCCAATAACTTTTCACTTTCATTTTTTTCAATTAAAAATTGTCCTTGAGTATTTTTGACCACCAAGGCTTTAAGATAGATAGGAACAGGCTTTTTCTTTGGAGCCTTAATTGGATAACGGTCCATGGTTCCATTCTGATATGCCGCACTAAAATCCTTCACCGGACTCTCTTCTGGCCTAGGATTTACAGGAGCCTCAATATCAGATCCTAAATCCATCAAAGCTTGATTAAAGTCACCCGGACGATCTGGGTCAATCAGGATTTCCATCATCGCCTGAAAAATTTTGCGATTACTTGGAATCCCAATATCATGGTTGACTTCGAACAGACGGGCCAAAACACGCATAACATTACCATCTACAGCTGGCTCAGGCAAGTTAAAAGCAATGCTGGAAATCGCTCCTGCTGTGTAGGGACCAATTCCTTTCAAACTGGAAATTCCTTCATAGGTATTTGGAAATTGACCACCAAAGTCAATCATAATCTGCTGGGCTGCAGCCTGCATATTGCGTACTCGAGAATAATATCCTAGTCCCTCCCAAGCCTTCAACAAACGCTCTTCAGGTGCATTCGCCAAACATTCTACTGTTGGAAACCAGTCCAAGAATCGTTCGTAGTAAGGGATAACCGTATCCACTCTGGTCTGCTGGAGCATAATTTCAGACACCCAGATATGATAAGGATTTGTACTTCTACGCCAGGGTAAATCTCGCTTGTTTTCATCATACCAAGCGAGAAGTTTCTTACGAAAAGAAACAATCTTCCCCTCTGGCCACATGATGATACCGTATTCTTTCAAATCTAACATATCTCTAGTATAACACAGAAGGTTTCACCTGTCTTTGTATCTGATTTATAATATTTTCAATAGATAGTATATAACTTTTCTATCTACTTAAATATTTGATATGACTTCAACTGAAAATCAATAAAATATCATAGAATGCGATTATCCATCTTCATGGTTTGATTTTGAGACAAATAATACTCAATGAAAATCAAAGAGAAAACTAGGAAGCTAGCCGCAGGTTGCTCAAAGCACTGCTTTGAGGTTGTAGATAAGACTGACGAAGTCAGTCACATATATAATCCAAGGTGAAGCTGACGTGGTTTGAAGAGATTTTAGAAGAGTATAAGCTAGAAATACAGTATTATTTAAAATAGTCGATCATCCTACGGATAAACAATAAAAACTCATCACTCTTAGAAAATAACGAAAATGCTGGTTGACATCATCCTAAAACAAGTGAAAAAATAGTATTTTGCCCCTTTTTTGCCCCCTATACACAAAAAAAGCCTACTGACCAAGCTAGAAAGCTTGATACAATAGGCTTTTTAAAGACTAATTATTTAACAGCGTCTTTAAGAGCTTTACCAGCTTTGAATGCTGGTACTTTAGAAGCTGCAATTGTGATTTCTTTACCAGTTTGTGGGTTGCGACCTTTACGTGCAGCACGCTCACGAACTTCAAAGTTACCAAAACCGATCAATTGAACTTTTTCACCAGCTGCAAGGTAGTCAGCTACTGCTGAGAATACAGCTTCAACTGCTGCTGCTGAGTCTTTCTTAGTCAATTCTGTAGCTTCTGCTACTTTAGCGATCAAATCTTGTTTGTTTGCCATGTTAACGATTCCTCCAATTTATTTTCTAATTAACAAGTATAATCATATCCTAAAATCCCTTTTAGGTCAAGTTAAAAACGCTATTTCTTCCCATTTTATTTATTTTTTTAGGAGTGGTAACGTACCAAAATAGCCCAGGCGTTCTCACCCGTGTGAGTTTGAATAATGGAACCCGTTTCCAAAACAGAAATTGGTTTTTCAACATAAGCTTGTAAGCTTTCTTTCATCTCTTTTGCCCAATCAGCACTACCAGAATATGAAATTCCAATCTCTGCTACAGAACGTTCAGAGAGAGTTGTTGTTAACTCATCTAACCATTTTTTAAAGGTTTTAGCTCCACGACCTTTAACAATTGGCTGCAATTCATGGTCTTTCATTTGCATGACAACACGGATATTGAGAAGTGAACTCAACAATCCAGTTACACGACCAATACGGCCACCTTTGACAAGATTTTCCAAAGTTGAAACGCCAATATAGAGTTCTGTGTGGTTTTTAACCTCTTCTACATGAGATAAAATTGCCTCCATGTCTTTGCCTTCTTGAGCTAATCTCGCAGCTTCAACAACTTGGAATTTCAAGGCTTGGTCTGTAAAAGAGCTATCAAGAACAGTCACATCTGCAGTAGATAAACTAGCACCTTGGCGTGCTGCTTCTACAGTACCAGAAAGAGCATGAGACATATGAATAGCAAGAATCTGGCTACCATCCTTAGATAGTTCTTCAAACACTTCAGCAAAGACACCTACAGGTGGCTGACTTGTTTTAGGAAGATTCTTAGCTTCTTGCATCAACTGAAGAAACTTACCTTCTTCTTTCAAATCCGCATCAGAATAAACAACATTATCAATCATTACAGATAATGGAACAATTGTTATATCTATTTGTTTTACTAGTTCTGGTTCAATAGTAACAGATGAATCGGTTACAATCTTAATTTTTGTCATAGTATCAATCTTTCTATTTTAGGATTCAGATTGGTTTTCTCACCTCTAATTATATCAAAAAAAGATTAAAAATCCTAATGGAGTCATTCAAATTTTCTGTAAAAATTTGATATAATCTACTTATAAGAAAAGAGGTTCCTATGATTAAAAAAATTTATCCCGTTTTAACCATTTTACTAGGTGCTGCTATTTATGCTTTTGGGCTGACTTATTTTGTAGTTCCTCATCATCTCTTTGAAGGAGGGGCAACAGGTATTACCCTTATCACCTTTTATCTTTTTAAACTCCCTGTTTCCCTCATGAACCTGCTGATTAATATTCCCCTTTTTATCCTAGCTTGGAAAATATTTGGAGCAAAATCCCTCTATTCTAGTTTGCTAGGAACCTTAGCTTTGTCAGCCTGGTTGGCTTTTTTTGAGCGTATTCCCCTTCATATTGACCTTCAAGGTGATTTACTAATCACAGCTCTTATAGCGGGGATTCTATTGGGAATCGGTCTTGGAATTATCTTTAATGCTGGAGGTACAACTGGCGGAACTGATATTCTAGCTCGTATTCTCAATAAATACACTCATATATCCATGGGGAAACTGCTCTTTATCTTAGATTTTTGTATTCTCATGCTCATTCTCCTAATCTTCAAGGATTTGAGATTGGTTTCTTACACGCTCTTATTTGATTTTATCGTTTCTCGTGTCATTGATTTGATTGGAGAAGGTGGCTATGCTGGTAAAGGCTTTATGATTATCACAAAACGTCCTGACCAACTTGCTAAAGCGATTAATGATGACCTAGGAAGAGGAGTTACTTTTATTTCTGGTCAAGGCTACTATAGTAAAGAAAATTTGAAAATCATTTACTGTATTGTCGGTAGAAATGAGATTGTGAAAATGAAGGAAATGATTCATCGAATCGATCCTCAAGCCTTTATAACTATTACAGAAGCCCATGAAATCCTTGGAGAAGGATTCACCTTTGAAAAAGAATAAAAAGAGGTAGTGTAGTGACCTCAAAAGTTAGACTTATTCATCTATCTTTTGGGTTACAAACAACCTCTTTTTTAATTACCCAAACTCTTAAGACCAATTCCGAGCAACTTCTTCATCTGCCTTTAACTGATCCACTAATTGGTCAACTGAGTCAAATTTGGTCATATCTCGAATGCGATCAAGCCAATAAACCATGACGGTTTCCCCATAAATGTCTTGATTAAAATCAAAAATATTGACTTCAAAACGTGCTTCTTCTCCATCAAAGGTCACATTTTTCCCGACACTAGCCATAGCACGATACTTCTGCCTTTGAATCTCAACATCAACGACATAAACGCCATCTGCCGGCATATAAGTACGGTCTAAAAGCACCAAATTCGCTGTTGGATAACCAATCGTACGACCACGAGCATTACCATGAACCACCATCCCTCTTGATGGAAGCGGTGCCCCCAAAAGTTCTCCTGCTTCTTTCACATTTCCATCTAAAATAGCTTGACGGATACGAGTTGAACTAATCTTTCCTTTCTCATCTTCTACAGGTGGAACGATAATGACTTCTCCATCAAAGTAATCCTTTAAGTCCTCTGCCGTTTTTTGGTCAGAACCAAATGTATAATCAAAACCTGCAACAATAATTTTAGCATTCATAGCCTTAATATAAGTTGCAAAAAATTCTTCTGCCGTGAGACTAGCGAATTGACTACTAAAATCAAGGAGATATAATTCTTCTACGCCTTCACGCTTTAGTTTCCTCTCACGTTCAGCAGGGTTCAAAATATGTAAAAACAGATCAGGATGATAAGGCTCTAAAGCGATCTTTGGAGATTCATTAAAGGTCATAACGACGATAGGCAATAAGTCCTTTCTCGCAGCCTTATTGGCAACACGAAATAATTCTTGATGCCCCTTATGTATACCATCAAAATAGCCTAGAACGACGACTGAATCAGATGGTGTGCCAATATCTTTATGGTTTTTTATAGGAATAGTAATAATCATAAAATAATTATATCATAGCGATAGCTATTTCTGGAACAGAAAATCTGAAATGTCGTTTTTTTAACCTGAAATAGCCATTTTTTCAAAAGGGAGTACCATACAAATATATATTGACTCTGATATACTAGAATTACAAAAAAGGGGAACGATTAACATCATAAGCCATTCTCAATTTATTCTTATCGTATCACAATTCATCATCATCCTTGAGTGAAGAACTGATAGTTGAATAGCCTGCACTAATATCACAAAAGCCAGCGTCAGAAAACGCTGGCTTTTAAACTGTGAAAAACTTTTCTAAACTAAATTGCTTCTGTGACAAAACTACGGCTTTCCAATACTTTGAGCATGGCGTTAGCTGTATCTAAGGCTGTAAAGAGGGGCACACCGTGTTCAATGGCTGAACGACGAATTTGCTCACCATCTTCATCTGCAGTTCGTTTGGTTCCTACTGTATTAATGATAGCTTGAATTCTTCCTTTACGAACAAAACTTGGAATATCCTTATTGTCATCACCAATCTTACCAACAGGTTGGGCTTGCAATCCATGACTGGCAAAGAAGGCTGCTGTCCCTTCTGTCGCGAGGATTCCATAGCCAATATTTTGGAAACGACGAGCTAAGTCCAAGGCTTCTTCTTTGGCATCATCAGCAATAGTAAATACAACATTTCCAAAAGTTGGCAAGTGGAGGTAAGAAGCTTCAAAGGCCTTATAGAGAGCTTTTTCTAAAGTCGTATCAGAACCCATAACTTCCCCTGTTGACTTCATTTCAGGACCAAGCAAGCTGTCTACCTTAGCTAGTTTTGTGAAGGAGAAGACAGGTGCCTTGATATGAACGCGAGTGCTTTCAGGGTAAAGTCCATCTTGGTAGCCAAGTTCTTCAAGTTTTTGACCAAGAATGAGCTTGGTTGCTACTTGAGCCATAGGGATATTGGTCACTTTAGAAAGAAATGGAACCGTACGGCTGGCACGTGGATTGACCTCAATAACATAGACTTTTTCATTCTTGATAACAAACTGGATGTTCATCATTCCAAGGCAGTTAAGACCGATTGCTAGGCGTTTAGTATAGTCTGCAATTGTTTCTTGCACCTTTTGCGACAAGGTTTGTGGTGGGTAAACGGCCATTGAGTCACCTGAGTGGACACCAGCACGTTCGATATGCTCCATGATACCAGGGATAAGGACATTTTCCCCGTCTGAGATGGCATCAACTTCGCACTCTTTCCCAACAATATAAGAATCGACAAGAACTGGGTGGTCTGGACTAGCCTTAACAGCAGTTCGCATGTAAGAACGAAGGTCTTCTTCGTTTTCAACGATTTCCATGGCACGTCCACCTAAGACATAAGATGGGCGGACAAGAACTGGGAAGCCAATCTTGCGAGCTGCAAGAACTGCTTCTTCTTCATTGGTAGCCGTTTGTCCTGGTGGCTGTGGAATATCCAGGTCTTTAAGGGCTTGCTCGAAGAGGTCACGGTCTTCGGCACGATCTAGGTCAGCGACCTGTGTACCAAGGATAGTCACACCTGCTTTTGCCAATGGCTCCGCAAGGTTGATGGCTGTTTGACCACCGAACTGAACGATAACCCCTTTTGGTTGCTCCAAGTCAATGACGTTCATAACATCTTCGAATGTCAATGGCTCAAAGTAAAGCTTATCTGATACAGAGAAGTCTGTTGAAACAGTCTCTGGGTTTGAGTTCATGATAATAGCTTCATAACCAGCAGCCTGGATAGCCTTAACAGAGTGAACAGTTGCGTAGTCAAACTCGACCCCTTGACCGATACGGATTGGACCAGAACCTAGAACTAGAACGGATTCCTTATCAGACTTGATAGACTCGTTTTCCCAACCATAGGTTGAATAGAAGTATGGTGTTTCAGAGTCAAATTCTGCCGCACAAGTATCGACCATCTTATAAACTGGAACAATCTTGTTTTCCAAACGAAGCTGG
Organism: Streptococcus sp. 20925_1_69; assembly: GCF_041432365.1. Taxonomy (GTDB): domain Bacteria; phylum Bacillota; class Bacilli; order Lactobacillales; family Streptococcaceae; genus Streptococcus. Next base: position 102,134 of record NZ_JAPVZL010000001.1, on the reverse strand, counting down.
CGAACTTGGTCAGCTGTAGTATTCCAGAGTTCAGCAATCTTACGGTCTGAGAAGCCATTAAGTTTGGCAGTTTTCAAAACGTCTAAATCTTGTGGATGAGCGCCCAATTCTTGCTCAATTTCAAAGATATGTAAGAGTTTATCAAGATAGAAGATATCAATTTTTGTAAGCTCTGCAATTTCTTCTGGTGTGTAGCCACGGCGAATGGCTTCTGACACATAGAAGAGACGGTCATCTTGGGCTTTGACAACCTTTTCAATCAAGGCATCATCAGAAACTGCTACAAGTTCAGGCATCTCATTGTGATGTACCCCAATTTCAAGGGAGCGACAAGCCTTAAGAAGAGATTCCTCGATGTTACGACCAATCGCCATGACTTCTCCAGTAGCCTTCATTTGAGTACCAAGACGGCGCTCACCCTTTTCAAACTTGTCAAATGGGAAACGTGGAATCTTGGCAACAACGTAGTCAAGGGCAGGCTCAAACATGGCATAGGTTGAACCTGTAACTGGGTTGATCACCTCATCCAAGGTCAAGCCAACTGCAATCTTGGCAGCCAATTTGGCAATTGGATAACCTGTCGCTTTAGAGGCAAGGGCTGACGAACGCGATACACGAGGGTTTACTTCGATAACATAATACTTAAAGCTATGTGGATCAAGGGCCAGCTGAACGTTACACCCACCTTCAATCTTGAGGGCACGAATGATGCTCAAGCTTGCGTCACGTAGCATTTGGTTTTCATAGTCTGACATGGTTTGCGCTGGGGCAAATACAATGGAATCCCCTGTGTGAATCCCAACTGGGTCAAAGTTTTCCATGTTACAAACAACCAAAGCATTGTCAGCTGAGTCACGCATCACTTCGTATTCGATTTCCTTGAAACCAGCAATCGAACGCTCAATCAAACATTGGGTAACAGGTGATAATTTCAGACCATTTTCAGAGATTTCACGCAATTCTTCCTCATTGGCACACATACCACCACCAGTACCACCTAGGGTAAAGGCTGGACGGACGATGACTGGGTAGCCAATTGTTGCTGCAAAAGCAACTGCTTCTTCGACAGTATTAACAATTTCAGATTCTGGAATTGGTTGGTTGAGCTCTTCCATTAATTGTTTAAAGAGGTCACGGTCCTCCGCTTGGTCAATGGCAGATAATTTGGTACCCAGAAGTTCAACACCAAGCTCATCTAGGATACCATTTTTAGATAATTCCATGGCCATGTTGAGCCCTGTCTGACCTCCAAGGGTTGGAAGCAAGGCATCTGGGCGTTCCTTACGAAGAATACGTGTCACAAACTCAAGTGTAATCGGTTCGATGTAAACCTTGTCCGCAATCTCCTTGTCCGTCATGATAGTTGCAGGGTTTGAGTTAACCAAGACAACTTCATAACCTTCCTCTTTCAACGACAAGCAAGCCTGGGTCCCAGCGTAGTCAAACTCAGCAGCCTGACCAATAATAATCGGACCAGAACCAATCACCATAATTTTTTGAATATCAGTACGTTTAGGCATAGTTTATGATACAAAGCCCGTAAAGAACACAGTGAAAATAGGAAACTCGGTGCAGACGCCTTCAGCGTCAAGACGATGTTTATCTTTTTCACACAGTTCTTAGGGCGTGTTCACTTACGCGAACAATGTATCTTCTCCTTTCTATTCGGCAACTCTCGGGTTGCCATTAAATAAATTCTCCGACGATTTTTTAGCGAAACGATACTTTTCGGTAAAAAATCTAGTGCAGGGAGTTTTTAGTTCGCCTGACAGCGACTAAAAGAAACGACCTGCCTTTCTATTCGTCGCCTCACAGAGCGACATTAAATAAGATACAAAGGACGAATAGAAAGCGATTGAATTTTAGGAAACCAAGGAAGAATTGAAAATCCAAGTTGGTTTCTCTAAATTCCAAGCTTTCCGTCCGTGTTCAGTTACATAAATTCTCCGACGAGCTTTTACTCGTTCTTAGTTTGATTGTTTAAAAGCTTCCATCATCTCGATAAATTCGTCAAATAGGTAGCTAGCGTCGTGTGGACCAGGGGCTGCATCTGGATGGTATTGAACAGAGAAAGCAGGTTGGTATCTGTGACGCACGCCTTCAACTGATTTGTCATTGATTTCTTCGTGGGTGATAATCAAGTGCTCTGGCAAATCCTCACGGCTGACTGCATAACCATGGTTCTGACTTGTAAAATCCACACGTCCTGTAGCAATTTCACGAACTGCATGGTTAAAGCCACGGTGACCAAACTTCATCTTGTAGGTCTTAGCACCGTTTGCCATTGCAAAGAGTTGATGTCCCATACAAATACCAAAAATTGGAATTTTTCCTTGCACACCGCGAATCATGTCAAGTGCTTGTGGAACGTCTTCTGGGTTACCTGGACCATTTGACAACATCACTCCGTCAGGATTAAGATGGAGAATTTCTTCAGCCGTTGTCGAATAAGGAACAACTGTCACGTTACAATTACGCTTAGAAAGTTCACGTAGGATTGAGTGCTTGAGACCAAAGTCCACTAACACCACGCTTAAACCAACTCCTGGAGCTGGATATGAAGTTTTAGTAGAAACCTGTTTGATATTGTCTGTCGGCAAGACTGTTGCTTGAAGTTGGTCCGTCACATGATCCATGCTGTCTCCAACATGGGTCAAGGTTGCACGCATAGTACCATGCTTACGGATAATCTTGGTAAGAGCACGTGTATCAATTCCTGAAATACCTGGAATTTTCTTGGCTTTCAAAAATTCATCCAGCGTCATTTGGTTGCGCCAATTGCTTGCTCTACGTGCTTCTTCGAAAACAACGACTCCCTTACAAGTTGGAATAATGGATTCGTAATCATCACGGTTAATTCCATAATTTCCCACCAAAGGATAAGTAAAGGTCAAGATTTGTCCATTATAAGACTGGTCTGTAATGGATTCTTGGTAGCCGGTCATCCCTGTATTAAAGACGATTTCGCCTGTTACATCAATATCTGCTCCGAAGGCCTTGCCTTCAAAAACTGTGCCATCTTCTAATACTAGAAGTCTTTTTGTCATATTTTCACCTCTCGTGGACGCTCACTGGCGTCTTTTAACGTCTTGTGTTTTAGTTGGCGTTTCTACTCGCCAGTACGGATTCTAAGATTGCCATTCGAACAAAGACACCATTGGTCATTTGTTGGACAATCCGTGATTTTGGTGCTTCAACTAAGTGATCTGCGATTTCCACATCACGATTGACTGGTGCTGGATGCATGAGGATTGCTGTTTCTTTCAAGCGATCATAACGTTCTTGAGTCAAGCCATGTTGGGCATGGTAGTCTTCTTTTGAAAAGACTGCTCCACTATCATGTCGTTCATGTTGAACACGAAGAAACATCATGACATCCACCTGATCAATGATTTCATCAACGGTTACAAACTGTCCATAGTCTGCAAACTCTTGACTTCTCCATTCCTCAGGTCCAGCAAAGTAAAGTTCAGCTCCCAAGCGTTTCAAAATCTTCATATTGGATTTGGCAACGCGTGAGTGGTCCAAGTCACCTGCAATAGCAACCTTGAGACCTTCAAAGTGACCAAATTCCTCATAAATGGTCATCAAATCAAGCAAGCTCTGGCTAGGGTGTTGGCCCGAACCATCTCCACCATTGATGATGGAAGTCGTAATCGTGGGACTAGCAATCAACTCTCTGTAGTAATCAACTTCTGGGTGACGAATCACACAGACATCCACTCCTAAAGCAGACAAAGTCAAAATGGTATCATAAAGTGTCTCACCCTTATTAACCGAACTAGTTTTCACATCAAAGTCAAGTCGTTCCAGCCCCAGTTTAATCTCTGCCACTTCAAAGGACTTATGCGTCCGTGTAGAATCCTCAAAGAAAAGATTGGAAACAATCGGATGGTCTTCATAGGGAAGCTGACCTCCGTTTTTAAACTCAATTCCTCGCTTGATCAATTTCATCACTTGATCGACAGTGAGGTCTTCCATGGATACCACATGGTTCAATGCTTGTTGATTTTCTGACATGGCTACTCCTTTAGCTTTCTAAGCTTCTTCAGTAATCAGAACTCTGTCTTGGCCATCAAGTTCTGCCATCTCTACGATGATTTCTTCAGAACGACTAGTTGGAATATTTTTTCCAACGTAATCTGGACGGATTGGCAATTCTCTATGTCCACGATCTACTAGAACTGCTAAACTCACGCGCGCAGGACGACCATGACCTACAATATTATCAATAGCAGCACGGATAGTGCGGCCTGTATAAAGCACATCGTCCACCAAGATAACTTCACGGCCTGTCACATCGACAGAAACCAAAGAAGTATCTTCTCCACTTTTAACATCATCACGGAAAGGTTTAGTATCCAATTCCACAACAGGAACTGAAAGATTTTCTAGTTGCTCCAAACGTTCTTGGATTCGGTGGGCGATAAAGACACCACGAGTTTTAATACCAGCCAAGACGATTTTATTCAAATCTTTGTTGCGCTCGATAATCTCATAAGTAATACGCGTAATCGCTCGTTTGACGGTCAATTCGTCTACAACTTCTTTTGTCTTCATGACAAACCTCCAAAAAGAAAAGTCTCCTTAAACAAGGAGACTTGAAATGTATAGCTAAGTAAGCCCTACTGCAAACAGTATAGACTTCACCCTTCTACTTTATCACGCTCCTTGCCTGCCTCACGGGACAGGTTTAAAGGAATATTTAGTTATCAATTAATATAGCACAAAGCATGCTTAAAATCAAGCAAAAACTTTTGAACTCTCATCTTATAAATTGCTAAAGTCATACAACTGTGGGTACTGGTCACACTCTGGATTTTTAGGATGACAAATGGCTCGTCCAAAATAAATCATGGCCTGATGAGCTGCTAACCACTGCTCCGGTGGCAAGATATCCATGACACGCTTTTCCACCTCAAGTGGTGTTGCTGACTTTTTGACGATATCGTGGTGTTTACAAATACGTTCCACATGAGTATCCACTGCAAAGGCTGGTATTCCAAACCCCACACTCATGACAACATTAGCTGTCTTGCGACCAACACCTGCTAGACTCTCTAATTCCTCACGTGTCTGAGGAACTTGACCATCAAAATCATCTAGTAACTGTTGGGCACATTTTTTAAGGAATTTAGCCTTATTTCGATACAGTCCCAGGCGAGAAATGTGTGAAGCAATCTCACTCTCTGTTGCAACAGACATGGCTTGTGGCGTTGGAAAGGCAGCAAAGAGACCTGGTGTGGCCTTATTTACAGCTGCATCCGTTGTCTGAGCTGACAACATCACCGCAACCAAGAGTTCAAAATGATTGGTGAAATCAAGACTGGGCTTGGCATCTGGAAAAAGAGCAATGATTTCTTCTAGCACCTTTCGTGCTCGTTTTTTTGACAAGACCATTATTCGTCTCCATCAAATAGTCCCTGTAAGCCAGCAAAAGGACTGTTTTCTTCTTTCTTAACTGCTTGTTGAGCCTGGTATTCTTCTTCTGTCATGATTTGCCAGTCATTTCCTGAAACAAATCCTTGACCGGCCTCTTCTTCAGCAGTCAAGACCTTGATAGGAATGTTTAGTAGGATATTGTCTGACACGCTCTCAGCAAGGTCAAGTTCTCCATTTTCGATAGGCAAGACCAAATCATCGTCTAAAACTTCTTGGTCCAGCTGGTTAGTTGCGCCTTCCATGAAAACTTCCGTTACTGGATAAGATTCAACTAACTCAACTGGCTCCATACTGCGACTTGAAGCAAGAACAATGGTATAAGATAGTTGATAATCTAAGAAATACATACGGTCTTCGTACTGTACTTTCCCCACAGCAAGGATATCTTTTACATCTAAAATTTCTTGATTGCGTGCACGCAGGTCAGCGACTAGATCTAAAGTTTGTTCAAAACGCAATCCTTCAGGCTGCTTACGAATCTCTTGAATATTTAATTTCATACTTCCTCCATAAAGATTTACTCTCTTGATTATACCATGAAAAGGCTACAAATCAGCACACCAAACTTTGTAATTAAAATTCGAATTTTTTCAACATGTTTAATATGATGTTTTTATTTCTATACTATAGGCAAGAATACATGATAGCAAGGAGGATGCTCACATGTAAGACAAAGAACTCATCACTGAAGCTTACCAACCCCTTTCAGAGTTAAATAAAAGCTACCAAAGTTGCAAACAAGGTACAGCCGATGATTTCCGTCTACAAGAACTGCTGAACAGTACTCTCAAGGAACTTAAAAAAGCGGAAAAGCTTGACAACAGTATCTTAATCGACCTTGAGAAATGTTACCAACGTACCAGTCTTCTGATAGGTCTCGGGAGCCTAAAACTAAACGACCAAGCACGTACCGCTTGGCACAACTATGACAAGTTCCATTACGAGCATATCAAACACGTACTAACTCTTTATGGACCTGTTTTCGGATTTTAGAGATTAGAATTTCCAATTTTCTGTTGACAAAATATCCTGAAAGGTATAGGATAGAGGTATTAATACTCGGAGGTAAGGGAGACATGAACAATTAAGTCTATCAAATAAAGAACCTTTATTTAGTAGATCTTGTTTTTGTCTCTTTTTGCATGCTCTTTTTGTACTAGATCTTCTGGTACTTTATCCTATTTGAAAATCAAAAAACTAGAAAGCTAACCATCTGCTCCTCTTGGGTTGGATAGGGGTAGACTGGTCTAGTTTGACAGGATTTTCGACATGGATAATAGCGTTTCTGACAGTGACTTTGGGCTCTACTAGATAAAGTAGAGCTTTTTGTTATGCACTATGAACATTCTAGAAAGGGCAATTATATGATAAAAATTAATCACCTGACTATCACTCAAAACAAAGATTTACGAGACCTTGTCTCTGATCTAAGCATGACCATCCAGGATGGGGAAAAGGTAGCTATTATTGGTGAAGAAGGAAATGGCAAATCAACCTTGCTTAAAACTTTAATGGGAGAAGCTTTGCCTGATTTCACTATCAGGGGAGACATCCAGTCTGATTATCAATCACTGGCCTACATTCCTCAAAAAATACCCGAGGAGCTGAAAAAGAAAACTCTACACGACTACTTCTTTTTAGATTCTATTGATTTAGATTACAGCATCCTCTATCGTTTGGCTGAGGAATTGAATTTTGATAGCGATCGTTTCGCTAGTTACCAAGAGATTAGCAGTCTATCAGGGGGCGAAGCTTTAAAAATTCAGCTCATCCATGAGTTAGCCAAACCCTTTGAGATTCTATTTTTAGATGAACCTTCAAATGACCTGGACCTTGAGACAGTTGATTGGCTAAAAGGTCAGATTCGCAAGATTCGGCAAACCGTTATTTTCATTTCTCATGATGAAGACTTTCTTTCTGAAACGGCAGACACTATTGTTCACTTGCGACTGGTCAAGCACCGTAAAGAAGCAGAAACGCTAGTAGAGCATTTAGACTATGATAGCTATAGCGACCAGAGAAAGGCTAATTTTACCAAACAAAGCAAGCAAGCTGCTAACGAGCAAAGAGCCTACGATAAAACCATGGAAAAACATCGGCGAGTCAAGCAAAATGTAGAAACTGCGCTTCGAGCTACCAAAGACAGTACTGCTGGGCGCCTATTGGCCAAAAAGATGAAAAATGTTCTCTCTCAAGAAAAACGCATTAAAAAGACAGCCCAGTCCATGACCCAAAAACCACTTGAAGAGGAAGAAATCAGACTTTTCTTCTCAGATATACAGCCATTACCAGTTTCTAAAGTCTTAATCCAACTGGAAAAAGAGAATTTGTCCATTGGTGAGCGAGTTTTGGCTCAAGGACTACAACTAACTGTTCGTGGTCAAGAAAAAATCGGTATCATTGGCCCAAATGGTATGGGGAAATCAACTCTTTTAGCCAAGTTTCAACAACTGCTAAGTCAAAAAAGAGAGATTTTACTTGGTTTTATGCCACAAGATTACTACAAAAAACTGCAATTGGATTTATCACCAATAGCCTATCTTAGCAAAACTGGTGAAAAAGAGGAACTGCAGAAAATCCAATCTCACTTAGCTAGTCTCAATTTCAGTTATCCAGAAATGCAACATCAAATTCGCTCCTTATCCGGCGGGCAACAGGGGAAACTTCTGCTTTTGGATTTAGTGCTGCGCAAACCAAACTTTCTCCTTCTGGATGAGCCCACACGAAACTTTTCTCCCACTTCTCAACCCCAAATCAGAAAACTCTTTGCCACTTATCCTGGCGGTCTCATCACTGTTTCACATGACCGTCGTTTCTTAAAAGAAGTTTGCTCGATCATCTATCGCTTGACAGAACATGGTTTGGAACTAGTTAATTTATAAGATTCATACTCATGAGGATAATTCTTTGCTTTGGAGCGCTATTTAAACATTATAATCAGTGAATAAATCTTATATCCACATTCAAGTCAATAATTTCTTGTAATCAACTCTAAATAGACGGATAAAAACTACTTCTAACTATCAAAAAACGAGCACCTCCTCAGTTGGAAATGCTCGTTTTCTTATGTTGCCTGGATTTATAATTACAATGAGAAATAGGTACAAATACAATAACAGAAATCAGTTAAGTTTGGAAAGAATTCTAACCTATGATATTCTAATAACTCACGAAGCGAGAATAAGTAGTCTCTTTGCGGACAGGATATCCCAAGCCAAGTTTCTTCTTGCCATAAAATCATTCAAATAAATATTGAAGTGATTCCCATGACATAACTGAGTCAGAATACCTAGTTTAGACATATCATTTCCGCTCTAGTAAACATGCCAATCGCTATTCTTTCACGTGGAAAAGAGCTATTAAGAGACTGGTTTTTCTTGATTTACCGTACTTGTTGTAGATTCTGTTGTTTCCTTTTCTGAAGCTGATTCAACAGGTTTAGAATCTCTTGTGTTGCTTGCTTTGTTTTCGTCGCTTGCAGTTTCACTATTTGATTCTGTAGCTACTGATGTTTCAGTTTCTGGACTGGTCTTATCAGTATTTGTTTCAGCATTTGTTGCTGGAGTTGCTTCTTCACTTGCGCTAGCTTTTGACTTGATTTCTTGATTCAAGGTCAGAATAGCTTTTGTCAATTCAAGTAACGCGGCTTTATCCTTACTCTTAGCAGAAAGTTGATCTAGTAATGCATCCACCTTATCAAAGTCTGCATCAGAACCCTTATTGTTTTCTAAATAAGCATGAAGTGACATGAGAATATCGTATAGTTTTTGATAAAGTACAAGTGTCTGAGGATCTTGCTCAGCATTTTCCTTTTCTTGTTGAAGGGCGCTAGCGATACGAGTCAAGACATCTTTCGCCTGACTATTTACTTCATCCAAGTCTGCATCAGCCTTATTTGTAGCAGCTTTTAGATTTTCTACTTCTTCTGCCAAGGATTGTCTGATACCTTCTTCTTGGATTTGTTCCAAGAGTTGAGTTGCCTTGCTCAAAAGACTTTCTACTTGCTCCTTGCTAACATGATTGACATGTTCTTCAGGCATAAAGTCTCCATACAATTCTTTCAAGAAGCCATAAATGGCTGTCTTGGCAGTTTGATTATCAACTTTTTCAGTATCTAGAACTGTCTTAGTCGATTTAGCAGTAGTTGGTTGAGCTTTCAAAGCTTCTTCTACTTCTTGTTTTGCCTGATAGATACTTGGGAATAATTTGTTCAATTCTGCTGCCTTAAGGAAGGATTGAGATTGATACAAGGTCCAAGTCAACTGAGCTACTTTGTTTCGAAGTTCATCACTCAAACGACCGTCATTTACGTGTTCGTAGAAATACTTGATGTATTCTACAGTTGTAACACCTGTTCGATCATTAAAGTCTTGAAGAGCTCGAAGTTGTGATTCAACTGCTGCTAAAGCAGCCTCATCTTTTGCCAATTTAGCTTCTTGGAGTCGAACGAGAAGATCTTTCTTAGGAAGCCCATAAGAATCTGTATCCAGTGTATTTATTTTATCAATCAAGGCTTGATATTTCTTATCTAGAGCGCTTGTTTTAACAGGCTTGACACTTTCATCAATATGAATATATTGCTTATCAAAGAGATCCAGTGTTGCAAGATAACCTACTGTAGAGTTAGTTGCCAGTTTCTTCATGTTTTCAGTAAACTGACCTAAAGCTAACTCAATCTGTCTTTGTTCGATAGGCTTGTCTTTATAGATGTTTCTGCTTTCAGCTAGAAGTTGGTCTACTTTTGCCAAAACTACCTTCTCATCAAAAGCTCCAGGTTGGTAGTTGGATTGTAGAGCTGGAATCTTGTTTTTCAAAGCCACTTCAAAGCCCTTAGTTTGAACCTTGATGTAGTGATTATGGTCGCCATGAGGAATCACAAAACTACCATTTTCTACCTGCAAGCTATAAGGAGACACACCATCTCGCAAAGCAGTGGTATAAAGTTCATTTAGGAAATCAAGTTCTGGATTTCCAGTTTGAAGAGGAATACGAACGTGTTCTTTACGAACAGCATATGGATGGATATGAGTTGGATCGTAGGCTTGGTCTGGATTTCCAAAAACAAAGAATCCGTTTGAAATTCTAATAGCTTCAAGTGGAACGCCATAGGTCTTAGAAATGTAAGCAATCTTTTCTTCATCGCTAGCATCTCTTGAGAAAGACTCTACCGTTTTAGCAAGAGGTTTTACAGACTCTGCATCATGATGTGTTTTCAAATGGTCTTGTGCAGTCTTAATTTGCTCTGCTGTCAAATCTTTCTTGAAGAAGTAATGATTATGGTCTCCGTGACTCATGACAAAACCTTGCTCATCCTCACTGATGACACGATCGGCATCAAAACCGTGATCATGGTCTTCATCATGATGGTGTCCATGATGATCTTCATCGTGATCGTTATCATGAGCTGGATTTGGTGTTGCTGTATTTGCCCCTTTCAAGTGGTCTTGCGCTGCCTTAATTTGCTCAGCTGTCAAATCCTTCTTGAAGAAGTAATGATTGTGATCACCGTGACTCATGATAAATCCTGATTCATCTTCCGCAATAATACGATTAGCATCAAAGCCGTGCCCACCTTCTTCATGTTCCTCATGTGAAACACTAGGATTGATTGGAAGTGATGGCGAAGGTGTTGTTAGACCATTGTTTGGAAGAGTCGGTTGCCCAATTACAGTCGATTTTGGAATGTAATGGAAATGATCACCATGTCTTACAATATAAGCTGTAGCTGTTTCTTCAACGATATCTTTTGGATTAAAGATATAACCATCAGATGTTGCAGAAATTCCCTTATTAGAAGCCAATGAAGTATGATTCAATGTAAATGGATTACTTGGAAGACTTCCTAAACTAGACACTACTTCATTATGTTTTTCATTTGTAGAAACCGTAGAACCAGTTCCACCGATAGGAATCATTCTGGCAATCTTTTCTTCCAAAGCAGAGAGCTTGCTGTAAGGAATAAAGTGGTAATGGTCGCCGTGCGGAATCGCAACTCCATTCGGTGTACGACTGACAATCTTAGCAGGGTCAAAGACCAGGCCATCTGATTCACTGTAACGTTGGTCGCTAGGTGAATCATAGAGTTCTTTCAATAGACTTTGGAGATTTTCAACTTTGCTTTCTGGCTTGCTAGTTGATCCTTGTACTGTCGCTTGCCTAGTATTGTCACTAGCTGTTGAAGAATAACTTAACTGACTCGGTTGCGTATTTTTGCCCGCTAGATGAGCTTTTGCTGCTGCTAATTCGCTAGCAGATAAATCACTTTTTGGAATATAATGATAGTGACCACCGTGAGGAACAATATAAGCATCACCAGTATCTTCGATAATATCAGCTGGGTTAAAGACATAGCCATCATCTGTCGTATAGCGTCCCTGAGATCTTGCTACAGCAACATCTGAGCTGACCTTCTCATTATCTTTGACGTGTTCTTGTTTTTGACGATTGATTTCATCCTTGGTTCGAACATTATCAGCATGAGCTACATCTTTCAGATAAACATAATATTTCCCATCAACCTTGATGATATAACCACCTTTGACTTCATTGACAATATCAGCGTCTTTAAGTTGGTAGTTTGGATCTTTCATCAAGAGTTCTTCACTAAAAAGGGCATCATAAGGAACTTTCCCATTATAGTAATGATAGTGGTCACCGTGTGACGTCACATAGCCCTGATCTGTGATCTTGATAACAATTTGCTCAGCCTGAATTCCTTCTTTTTGGCTAACCTGGTCTGGTGTCAGGTTTTCAGTTTTCTGACTTGACTGACTACCATCCACATAAGAGACTCGATTATTGTCCTTATTTTCCTGCGAGCGCTGGTTCAGTGCATAAGCACATAGACTCAAAGACACGATAACAGCTGATCCAGCTGCTATATATTTTTTACTGAATTTCATAAATCCCTCATTTCAATAAATGATGAAGCTTTTTCTTAACTTCTTTTCTCGGTTAAACAGTTTTTTCATAAACTGGTTATTTAACCAATTAATTAACCAGTAAATAGTGTACCTTTTTTGAGCTTATCTGTCAAGGTTTTTATTACATTTAAAAAAATCATGACCAGTCTTCAAACGAGCGATTTGTTTGTCTCATACTCTTCGAAAATCTCTTCAAACCACGTCAGCGTCGCCTTACCGTAGATATATGATACTGACTTCGTCAGTTCTATCTGCAACCTCAAAACTGTATTTTGAGCTGACTTCGTCAGTTCTATCTGCAACCTCAAAACTGTGTTTTGAGCAACCTGCGGCTAGCTTCCTAGTTTGCTTTTTGATTTTCATTGAGTATCACACCTAACTTAGCGAGACGGACTGAAAGTCACATAATCCAAAATATCGCCCCGTCTGGAGCGATATTTTTATTTTTTCTTTTTAGATGGTGTGTGGATGGCAATCTTCACTTCAAAGATTGTTCCCTTAGGTTTATTATCTTTAACAGTAATGGTTCCTTTAAGCGCATCTACAATTTGCTTGGCCAGAGATAATCCTAAACCAAAACCACCTTTTTGACGAGTTCTAGCCTTGTCCACTCGATAAAAACGATCAAAAATTTTCTTCTTATCTTCTGTCGAAATACCGACTCCATTATCAGAAACAAGTAAATACAGATTGCGATCGGTCGCCGAGATAAGAAAATCAATTTCACCATCCTCTTCAGTATACTTGACAGCATTATCAAATAGAATGGTCATCAGTTGTTTCAGAAGAAGCTGATCTGTGACAATCGTTCGATGGATACGATTTTCAAAACGGAAGACACGGTCATTTTCCGAAGCAATCATCTCATAATTTGTGAAAGTTGTATTAAAAAAACTAGTTGGAACTTCTGCAAGTTCTGGTTTAATCCCATCATCTCTACGAGCTAAGTTCAGCAAGTTTGTCGTCAAAAAACGCATATTTCGGACTTCTTCCAAACTAGACGCAATACTTTCACTCACATCCATAATGGTAGCTTCTGGCTTACGAAAAAGGGTCTCTAAGCGATTTTGCAAAACTGCAAGTGGAGTTCGCAACTCATGACTGGCATTTTCCACAAAGGACTGTTGCTTCTGCATGCTCTCAAGCAAGGGCCTAACACTGACCCTAGCTAGATAGAGACTGGCAAGTAAAGACAAAATCCAGAAACTTGCCATCACAATCACAATCAATTGCTCATGCTTTTGACTGGCCTGCTCCAACTGACTGGTATTAATCAAGACAGCCGCATACTTGATATTGGTTGAAATCGAACTGATATTCGTTTCCATCAAAATCATGCGATAGATTTCTTCCTGTCCATAGCTATTAAAAACCTGAATCTGATAGATATGGCCTAGCTCTTTCTTCTCTAACTTAATCTTATCCAAGCCCAAAAATCGATTTCCAGAAAGAAGTTGGGTAAAATTCTTATCAAAAAGAATAACCTCTGTATTGGAACTGACATTGGGTTTCACTTCCGTCTTGCTAGTATCTGTGGCAGCATTCTCTAAATCTTTAATCTCTTCTGTTGCCCTATTCACTGCCAGCTGAATAACTGCCTGAGGATTTTCACTCAGTCCATGAAGCTTATCATCCACCGAAGTATAGAGACTCGAGTGCATGACCTGCAAAATAATCAGAGTCATGGTAGAGAAAATCAGGGTGAAGACACCAAAGTTGCGGATAAAATAACTAAAGTCATCCGCATACCATGTTTTTTTTAGTTTACTGAACATCTTTTAAAATATACCCAACACTGCGCAAGGTTTGCAAATTCTCTGCAAAAGTGGTTCCTTTTAATTTCTTACGGACTTTTGAAACATAGACTTCGACAACTGAAATCGTTGTGTCACTATCAAATCCCCATAGACGATCAAAAATCTGAGTTTTCGGCAAAATAACATTTTGATTTTGAAGGAAATAAACTAATAAATCGAACTCTTTCCCCAGTAATTCGACAGGAGTATCTTCGACTTTAACGGTATTGGTTGACAAATTAACCACAATATTTCCATAAGTCAAGGTGTTTTCATTAAATTTACCTGAACGTTTGAGAAGCGCTTGAATCCGCATTTTGAGTTCTTCTAAGTAGAAAGGTTTGGTCAGATAGTCATCCGCTCCCAGTTCAAATCCATGTCCCTTGTCATCCAAACTTTCCTTGGCAGTCATGATCAGAACTGGAGTCGTAATTCCCTTTTCACGCAATTCTTTCAAGACTTGGAAGCCATTTTTTTCAGGCAACATCAAATCAAGCAAAATCAAATCATAGACGCCACTTTCAGCTTCGTAGAGACCTTCTTCCCCATCAAATACCTGCATGACATCCGCAAAATCGTCTAAAAAGTCAAATACTGAATTTGACAGGCCTAGGTCATCCTCAACCAATAAGATTTTTATCATGAGAAACTCCTCCTTATTAAGACCATTATACCAAATTTGCCTTAAAAAAAACTCAACTCTCTGCATTTTACATGAGATAGCTGAGTTTTCTTTTTATTTAGTCTTGATTATTTAGTTCCGTATTGAAGAACGACTGCTTCCACTGCAACTTTTTCACGGTTAATCAAGTCAACACGCGCTGCAATTTCCTTGATTCCCATACCGATGTTACGGCTAAGAGCAAGGTCAGAAAGTTGTGGCTCAAAGAATCCCTTGTACTCTGCCAAACGTTGCTGAGTCTTAAATACATGAGCAGGAAGGATAACAAAGCTATCAAAGCTCATATCTCCACCAAGAGCTGCCTTAATCCAAGCCCAGTTTTCACGCGCCCAAGACCAAGCTGTTTCCTGAGTTGCTTGGTGAGCTAGGAATTGGTAATACCAAGCAGACAAGTCCTGTGGTTTCACCACAAATTTGTCCTTCCAAGCAGCAATCAAGGTTTGGATATTGTCCGCATCTTTACTATAGGCAAGAGCAGCTGCCAACTGACGTTTAAAGACAGCATCTGTTGCATGAGTATAAGTATCAAGATAAAGTGCTAACAAGTCTTTAGTCTCATGATGTTTCATCTCATTGATAAGAACTTGTGAACGGATTGCTGCTGGAAGGCCAGCAAGATTTTCCTTGTGAGTTGCGAAGATTTGACTAGCGACTTGACTAGCTTCTGCATCATTTGAGCGAATCATCATAGAAATGGCTAACTGACGAACCAATTCATCCTCATCTGATTCTCCGTCTTTAGCTTCAAAACCAAGACGGTCATAGTTGTGACGAGCCAATTTAGCAACCAGTGCTTTGAAGGCTGTTTCAGCTTCTGTTCCTTCATCGATAAAGCGCTCAAGGGCAGAAATAACTTCAGAAACAGCTGAAACGACAAGGTAAGATTCTTCCTTAGCAAGTTTATCAAGAACTGGGAGCAAGTCAGCATAAGAAATGTGCCCTGCCTCAGCAAGCAAACGACGTTCTTGAACGATTTGCAGTTTGCTTGTGTTATCAAGTGTCTCTAGCTCAGCAAGAATAGCATCCAACAAGTCTCCTTGATAGTCGGTAATATAGTGAGCTGTATTTTCAGTATTGAAACGAAGAGCTCCTTCATTTTCAGCAAGAAGAGCTGCGTAGCCTGGAATTTCGATGCTTTCAGTTTCAAGTGTATCAGGCAATCCTTTCCAGCTGCTATTGAGTGGCACCACCCAGAGACTGTTCTTATCTTCGTGCTCACCGATAAAGAATTGTTTTTGTGAAATCTTCAAGACATCATTTTCAACTTTGACAGTGAGAACCGGATAACCAGGTTGTTCCAACCAAGAATCCATGAAGGCTGCAACATCACGACCTGATGCTTGACCAAGAGCATCCCAAAGGTCACGACCAATGGTATTGCTGTACTGATGTTTTTCAAAGTAGGCATGCAAACCTTTGGCAAAATCGGTATCACCTAGCCAACGACGAAGCATGTGCATGAGGCGACTTCCTTTAGCATAGACGATAGCTCCGTCAAAGAGCGTATTGATTTCATCTGGATGTTTCACTTCGATGTGAACAGATTGAACACCATCAGTAGCATCACGTTTCAAGGCAGACGGAACACCACCTGTTTGGAAATCTTCAAAGATATTCCAGCTTGGCTCAATGGCATCCACACAGACATATTCCATCATGTTAGCAAAGCTTTCATTGAGCCAAAGGTCATCCCACCATTTCATAGTAACAAGGTTACCAAACCATTGGTGAGCCAATTCATGGGCCACAACCAGAGCAACTTGTTGACGGCTGGCAAAGGTAGAGTTGTCATCCACAACCAAGTAAACTTCACGGTAGGTCACAAGACCCCAGTTTTCCATAGCTCCAGCTGAGAAGTCAGGAAGGGCGATGTGGAGAGATTGAGGAATTGGGTACTTAACTCCGTAGTAATCTTCGTAAAACTCGATAGAGCGAACGGCGATATCCAGTGAGAAATCAAGATTTGAAAGTGGATGTGCTTTGGTCGAGTAGACACCTACAAGGGTACCGTTTTTAGTTTTAGCCGTCACCCCTTGCAAATCACCAGCAACAAAGGCTAACAAGTAAGAAGACATGCGAGGTGTTGTCTCAAACTTCCAGATACCTGTTTCCTTACGTTTTTCAACATCGATTTCTGGCATGTTAGACAAGGCCAATTCACCCTCTGCTTGGTCAAAACGTAGAGAGAGATCAAAAGTTGCTTTGGCTTCAGGCTCATCCACACATGGGAAGGCTTCACGAGCAAAATGGCTCTCGAACTGAGTTGACAAGACTTCCTTCTTGACTCCATCAACTGTGTAGTAAGATGGGTAAATCCCTGTCATGTTGTCTGTGATTTTTCCTGAAAAAGCAATGACTAGTTCGACTTGACCTGCTTCTGCAAGTTCGATATGAAGGGCTTCATTGTCATGGTCAACTGTAAATGGGCGAGCTTGATCTGCAACTTCTACAGAAGCGATTTCCAAGTCTTTTTGGTGGAGGGAAATACGGTCACTCTGTGCTTGACCAGTGATAGTCACTTTCCCTGAAAACGTCTTGGTCTCACGACTCAAGTCTAAAAATAAATCATAATGTTCAGGAACAAATTGCTTAATAAAATGTTCAACTGCTTGCATAGTTTTCTCCTATCTAAGTTTAAGAGCTAAAGCTCTTCTTCAAACAAACTTATTATATCATGTTTTGCTTAAGAAAAAAGGATTGGACGGCGATTTCCAAAACTTTCTTCCTTCTAGCAATCTACAGTGGGTAGACCTTGCGAAATTCTTCTAAAACAACCTTGCTTTCAGGTGTAAAAGTCAGTCCTGCTTCATTCAAACAGTCTGTGAAAAAGTCCTCATGAACCTGTCGCCAATGAGCTAAGGATTTGTCTCCCTCTCCTTCCTTGTAGGCATGGTCATCAGAAACTTGATTGAAGGGCTGGACAGAAACCTTTGTAATTTCGACAATACAGACAGCCTGATTTTGACTATCTAAAATGATGTCAAAGGTGCCTTCTTGCGGAAGAGACTCAGCTTCTAGTGCATAGAGGTCGTAGGCTGATGCTGTTGCTGTTTTTTCGCCTCTTAAAACCAAATCTGCTAAAAGATCTGGTTCCACTCCAAAAGCCCAAGCATCTATCTCATCTCCAATCGAGGGATTGATTTGCTTGTAGGCATTCCACATTTCTTGCGGTGTCATGGGCGCTCCTTTGTAATTTCTTACTTTCTTCTTTTATGTGTTTAAGATGGTCTGGATGGTCAATCTCTAAATTAAAAATCTCTGGAATAGAACTATAGTGGATAATGCATTCGATACCCATCTGATTCATTTTTTGTATGAAAGAAACATTCAGATATCCTGCTACAGCAAAGTCAATCTTTTTAATCCTTGCTTTATCCTGCATCTGTATTAACATATCTAACATAATTGGACTTTCCATATCATGCCATTGACTGTTTCTCACAGTCGCAAAAACAAAAGAAGTCAAATCATTCATTCCAACTATAATCTTTGAAATACCCGTTTCCAGTATCCTGTCCAAGTCAAAATGAGCTGACGGCAATTCAATCATTGTGCCGATTTTCCCAGTAAAGCCTTGCTGGCGCAATACTCTAATAGCTTGCTTTAACTGCTCAGCATCATTGACAAAAGGAAAGATAACAGATAGATTGGGATTGGTTTGATAAACTTCTGTAACGACATGTGCTTCAGCCTGAAATTCATCCGGACACGCCAGCAAACGCCTAGTTCCTCTATAACCAAACAAGGGATGATTTTCATCAAAATACTCTTTAGTCCCCTTTAGACAATTAGCTTCTGTATTCGTTAATTCAGAAAAACGATACCATACCTCTTCATCTGAGTACAAGGAGCAAATAGTATCTAGATAATCTTTTACAAATTGCTGACAACTTGGTAACAGTATGTTTTGATTGAGCTCTCTCAACAAGTATTCGCCTCTAATCATACCTACGTGGTGCAATAACTGAGGATAAATTTTTTCAAGAATTTTTTCGCCACTCAGAGCTAGTTGGTTTCTCATCATTCACCTTCCAATTCATATACAAGGTCTTGTCCAGTTCTGGAAATCCTAATAATTCAGACTTAACCTTAAAGACTAATGGCGATGCATTTTCTTCTGTGATTTCTTGAATATCCATCCAAATCCTCCTATTTCAAAGACCAGCCACCATCTATTGTCAGAATTTGTCCTTGCATGGCAGATGCCTTTCCACTGGCCAAAAAGAGACTGACTTCTGCCACTTCTTCTGGCTCAATCCAGCGTTTGATTGGTGTTTCACTCGCCACCCAGTCTGCTAAGCCACCTGGTTCAAAGTCGGCAGCGGTCATAGCTGTCTTGACTGCTCCTGGAGCGATACCAAAGACCTGAATCCCAGCTTCAGCATAATCTAGAGCCAACTGCTTGGTAAATCCAGCCAAGGCGTGCTTCGAAGAAGTATAAGCGTGTCCACCACCACCTGCCAGGCTCGAAGCAATGGAGCACATGTTGATAATAATCCCTTTTTTATTCTCCAACATTTGAGTCAAATAATAGCGAGTCAACTCAACAGGAGTCACATAGTTGATTTCAAAAATCTCTTGAATTTCCTGCGCTGATTGTTCCAAAAGTGGTTTGTAATCATCCAACACTCCAGCAGTATTGCACAAAACATCCACCCGAGGACACCAGTCAAAAATAGGCTCCAAGTCCAAGGTTAAATCTCTCTGTAAAAAGTGGAAATCACCTTCTAAGAGTGGATTTTCACCTTGGTCAACTCCATAAACTTGATAGCCCTTCTCTAAAAAAAGGCGAGCCTGAGCCAATCCGATACCTGAACTCACTCCCGTAATCAATACACGTCTAGTCATGCACTTCTACCCAATCCGTCGCCAAAACATCACAAGGTGTCGGACTCCACATGGAAAAACCTTCTCCCTCCCCAGAAACGTTGATTAGGAAATAAGGTGTCACTTCAAGTGCAACCCCATTTTGCTCGATAGTGTCAAAAAGTTGGACATAGTTTTCAGCACCTCCCCAACCAGTTCGTACATATTTTTTCTTATCCTTTAATCCAGGCAGAATTTCTTCAAATGTCATGGTTTTCTCCTTTTATTCTACATTCTTCATTTAATTATAACAAAAAACCGTTGTGCAACGGCTTTTTGACTCATTTTAAATCAAAATCAATAAGCATTTTATAATTATAGTCATTTAGTTTTAAAAAAGCGTTCCAAACATTCAAAAATATTTGGAACTTCCCTTAATAAATCCGTCACTTTCTTTTTCAAGATAGCCCAAGTTTGCTCAATAGGATTCAAATCTGGTGAATAAGATACTAGAGGTAAGAAAAAGTGTCTATCTTGGATACACAGTTCATCCAAGATATGTTTGGGACGAAAACTAGCATTGTCCATAACAATAACATGAGGTGTCTTCAAATCAGGCAAGAGCTGCGTTTTGAACCACTCCACAAAGAAATCACTCGTCATACTTTCCTTGTAAATCATGGGAGCTATAAACTCTCCGTCTACTTGTCCTGAAACAATTGAAGTCCGCTCAAAACGCCGTCCGCTAATCTTTTCATAGACTTTCTTCCCTCTAGGAGCGCGTGCATAGGGACGATAGAGGTAGCGGTCGATTCCCGTTTCGCCAATATATACGACTGATAAATCTTTTAGGTTATCCAAAATATCAAGAAATTCAGCGACTTTCTCAGAATCTTGTTCTTTAAAGCTAGTCATCTTTTTTAAAGTGATATGAATTTGCTTTAAAGCTCCCCATACTGAAGGAACAGCACAATCAAAATGTGCCGCAATTTCCCGTAAAAAAGCATCTGGATGAGCCTCTACAAAGGCTTTCAATTCCTCTAAAGGAATTTTCCACTTTTTGACGACTCACTTTTTCCGCTCTAAGTGTCCTTGCTCACGTCTTTCTTTTCCCACGTGAAGAGAGTTCTGCCGCCAACATCAAAAACTTTGTATGTCTCGACATGTCTGTGTCCCTCTTTGATGTAATCTAATGCTCCTTGTTCAAAATCTCTACTATATGCCATAGCTTTATTATAAGATGCTTATTTTAAACTAAGCAACTATATCGTGGCTTGAACTGACTATTTTATATATTGTCTTACTTCGTCCTCACAAAACTATATCAAAAATCAAAAGCGCTTAGGAAAAAACTCTATTTCATGAGAGAATACAATAAATCTTCCCACAATAAAATGCATAATATCAAGTTTTTTGGCTCCTGATATCATGCATTTTCTGTTCTTAAAACCTTTTTTCTCAGTCTATTGTTGTTACAAGTTCATCTTCAAGATACTTGATTGGGGGTAAATCTAAAAACAAATTTTACCCAACTGATCCTTCCATCTCATAGCTAATCAAACGGTTCAGCTCAACTGCATATTCCATTGGAAGCTCTTTTGTAAATGGTTCTACAAATCCCATAACAATCATCTCAGTTGCCTCAGATTCTGACAATCCACGGCTCATAAGGTAATAGAGTTGCTCTTCTGAAATCTTAGATACCTTAGCTTCGTGTTCCAAAGCTACTTGCGAGTTGTGAATTTCATTAAATGGAATGGTATCTGATGCTGACAAGTCATCCATGATAATGGTATCACATTCGATGTGAGAGACAGATTTCTTAGAGTTTTTGTTAAAGGTTACTTGTCCACGGTAGTCAACCTTCCCTCCGCCTTTAGCAATGGATTTAGACACGATAGACGAGCTTGTATGTGGAGCATTGTGTATCATCTTGGCACCCGTGTCTTGGTGTTGTCCAGCATTGGCAAAGGCAATAGAAAGCATAGTACCACGCGCCCCTTCTCCATCTAGATAAACAGATGGGTATTTCATGGTTGTTTTGGCACCCAAGTTTCCATCAATCCACTCAACAGTGGCATCCTTTTGAGCTTTAGCACGTTTCGTTACCAAGTTATAGACGTTATCAGACCAGTTTTGGATAGTCGTATAACGCATATAAGCTCCATCCAAGGCAAAGATTTCTACAATGGCAGCATGCAAGCTGTTACTTGAATAAGTTGGCGCTGTACATCCTTCTACATAATGGACACTTGCTCCTTCATCAACGATAATCAGGGTACGTTCAAACTGACCAGTATTTTCGTTGTTGATACGGAAGTAAGTTTGAAGAGGAATATCTACCTTGACCCCTTTTGGTACGTAAATAAAGGTTCCACCAGACCATACTGCCGAGTTGAGGGCAGCCAATTTGTTATCTGTTGGCGGTACCAACTTAGCAAAGTATTGTTTAAACAAGTCTGGGTATTCCTTGAGGGCAGAATCTGTATCTGTAAAGATAATCCCCAATTTCTGGAACTCTTCCTTCATGTTGTGGTAAACCACTTCTGACTCATACTGGGCAGAGGCACCAGCTAGATAAGCACGCTCAGCTTCCGGAATCCCAATACGTTCAAAGGTTTCTTTGATTTTTTCAGGAACCTCATCCCAAGAACGGGCTGGCTTATCAGATGGTTTTTGATAATAAATCAGGTCATCAAAATCAATCTCTGACAAGTCTGCTCCCCAAGTTTGCATGGGCATTTTTTTGAAGGTTTCATAAGACTTCAAACGGAATTCTAGCATCCACTCAGGTTCTCCCTTTGCAGCTGATAGTTCACGAATGACATCTTCGTTCAATCCTTTTCCTGTCGATAGGACAGGCTCTACATCATCATGGAAACCAAATTTATATTCACCAAGGTCAATTGGTTTTGGTTCTACTCTTTCTTCAGCCATAATATCCTTTCTTTCATTCTTCATTTCTACTAATTCATAAGACAAAAGAAACTTGTCTTATTGTTTTTCTTGATTTTCAATTGTTTTCTTAAGGGCATTCCAAGCTAGAGTTGCACACTTGATTCGTTGAGGGAATTTGGCAACACCTGACAAGAAAGCAGCATCACCAAGTTGGTCTTGACGCTCATCTTTTTGCCCTTGAACCATTTCAGAAAAAATAGTCGCAAGTTCTAAGATTTCTTGCTTGGTCTTACCCAAAACGGCATCTGTCATCATGCTCGCAGAGGCAGTCGAGATGGTACAACCTGAGTTTAGAAAAGCGATATCTTCCAAACGGTCATCTGCATCAAACTTGACAGAGAGGTTGATGACATCTCCACAGGTCGGATTGTTGAGACTGATTTGCTCAGCATCATCCAACTTCCCTTGATGATGTGGATTTTTCGAATGGTCCGCTACCACTGCCATATAGAGGCTATCTAGTTTAGAAAGTGCCATTGAAAAACTCCTTTGTCTTTTGTAAGGCATCGACTAGCTTGTCGCAATCTGCCTTGGTATTGTAGATATAAAAACTTGCACGAGCTGTTGCTGGAACATCCAAATACTGGAGCAAGGGTTGGGCACAGTGGTGACCCGCTCGAACAGCCACTCCTTCATAATCCAAAGCAGTCGCAAGGTCGTGAGGATGAAGGTCGCCTTGGTTAAAAGCAATGACACCTGAACGTTGAGCCAAGTCCTGTGAACCATAAATGGTCAATCCTTCAATCGCCTGCAGTTTTGGATAGACGTATGCAATCAATTCTTGTTCATGGGCTTCAATGGCATCCATACCAATCTTTTCTAGATAATCTACTGCTGCTGCCAGTCCGATTGCACCAGCCATATTGGGTGTTCCAGCCTCAAATTTCCAAGGCAATTCCTTCCAACTAGCAGATTGTTCATAAACGAAATCAATCATTTCGCCGCCAAATTCTACTGGTGACATTTGTTCTAGATACTTTTCTTTACCGTAAAGAACACCAATACCAGTTGGACCCGCCATCTTGTGACCCGAAAAGGCAAAGAAGTCCACATCCAAATCCTGTACATCAATCTTCATATGGGGTGTAGACTGAGCACCATCCACCACCATGATGGCTCCCACTTGGTGGACCAATTGAGTGATTTCTTTGATTGGATTGACCACTCCAAGAACATTGGAGGCATGAGCTAGCGAAACAAACTTGACCTTGTCCGTCAATTTAGCCCGCAAGTCATCCATATCCAGAGCTCCGTTCTTGAGATAAACATAGACAAGCTCAGCTCCAGTCTTACGACAGGCTTCCTGCCAAGGTATGATGTTGGAATGGTGTTCCATGACAGAAATCAAGACCTGGTCCCCCTCAGTCAAGACTTCCTCTGCAAAGTGCGCCACCCAGTTCAGACTGGTTGTCGTTCCTCTAGTAAAGAGAACTTCCTTTGTAGACCCTGCATTGATAAACTTACGAATGGTTTCACGAGCCGCCTCATAAGAAGCTGTCGCCCTTTCTGCCAAGGTATGAACGCCACGATGAACATTGGCATTGTCGTTCTCATAGTAACGGTTAATCGTCTCCAGAACTGCAAGTGGTTTTTGTGTCGTCGCAGCATTGTCCAAATAGACTAATGGTTCATCATTAACAATCTGGTCTAAAATTGGAAAATCCTTGCGAATCGCTTCTACATCTAACATAGGCTACCCCTTAGCGTTTTGACAATTTTTCTTCGATAGTTGCAATCATTTCATCACGAACTTCCTTGACTGGAATCTCAACGATAACAGAGCCAAGGAAACCACGGACAACCAAACGTTCTGCAGTTGCCTTATCCAAGCCACGGCTCATGAGGTAATACATATCTTCTGGATCTACCTGACCGATAGAAGCCGCGTGTCCTGCAGTTACGTCATTTTCATCAATCAAAAGAATTGGATTGGCATCTGAACGCGCTTGGTCTGAAAGCATGAGAACACGGCTCTCTTGTTGCGCATCTGCCCCCTTAGCACCCTTAATAATGTGGCCAATACCATTGAAGGTCAAGGTTGCTTTTTCAAGAATAACCCCATGTTGCAGGATATTTCCGATTGAGTTGCAACCATAGTTAGTCACTCGCGTATCAATCCCTTGTACCTGACGACCACTTGAAAGAGCTACAACCTTGAGATCTGCATGGCTACCATTTCCAATCAAGTCGCTATCAAAGTCCGCAACGACGTTTCCTTCGTTCATGACACCGATTGCCCAGTCAATGCTTGCATCGTTGCCTAATTTACCACGACGGCTAATGTAAGCAGTGACGTTTTCACCTAGACGGTCGATCGCAGCAAACTTCACTTGAGCACCAGAACGTGCAATTACTTCTACTGTGATATTAGCAGTTGCTTTTGCACTTCCTTCACCGCGTGACTCTAAACGCTCCAGATAACTAATCTTAGAATTTTTACCAGCGATAATCATAATATGCTTGTTAAACGGCACATCGCTATCGCTGTCTTGATAGAAAATTCCTTCGATTGGTTCTTTAATCTCAACATTATCAGGAATGTAGAGAACAGCACCACTGTTGAAATAAGCTGTATGGTAGGCTGCCAACTTGTCATCGTCATACTTAACAGATGACATGAAGAATTCCTCAATAAGCTCTGGAATTTCTTCTAAAGCTGAGTGAAAGTCTGTGAAGATAACACCTTGTTCAGCTAACTCAACTGGTGTTTGTTCAAAAACTGTTTGAGTTCCTACTTGCACCAACTTCAAGTGATTATCTAAAGCTGTGAAATCTGGAACATTTGCTGATGGCTCACTTTCTGTAATCGTTCCATCACCCAGATTCCAACGGTGGAATTTGACACGCTCAATAACTGGTAATTCCAAAGTCTCAATCTTGTCAAAAGCTTTTTGACGGAGATCAGCCAACCAGCTTGGTTCAGCGTGCATTTCTGAAAAAAGTTTAATATTTTCTTTAGTCATTTACTTCTCCTAAAAGACACGAGGGAATTACAATTCTTCCTTGTAGTCGTAGCCAAGTTCTTCAGCTAGTTTTGCGTATCCTTCACGCTCCAAACGTGCAGCCAATTCTGGACCACCAGAAAGGACAACACGACCTTCCATCATGACGTGTACCACGTCTGGTGTGATGTAGTTCAAAAGACGTTGGTAGTGAGTGATAATCATAGCACCAAAGCCTTCACCACGCATAGCATTCACACCTTTAGAAACAACTTTAAGAGCGTCAATATCAAGACCAGAGTCAATCTCATCCAAAAGGGCAAAAGTTGGTTCCAACATCAAAAGTTGAAGAATTTCATTTCGTTTTTTCTCACCACCAGAGAAACCTTCATTGAGGTAACGTTCTGCCATTTCTTCTTTCATGTTGAGCAATTCCATTTTTTCATCTAGCTTAGTAATGAACTCGCGAACTGAAATCTTCTCATCGTCTTCTTTACCAGCGTTCATAGCTGCACGAAGAAACTCAGCATTAGTAATACCAGGAATTTCTGATGGATATTGCATAGCAAGGAAAAGTCCCATACGCGCACGCTCGTCCACTTCCAACTCAAGGATGTTTACGCCATCAAACAAGACTTCACCTTTAGTAACCTCATAGTTAGGATTTCCCATGATAGCGGCAGAAAGAGTCGATTTACCAGTACCATTTGGCCCCATGATAGCGGCGATTTCTCCTGTTTTCAGGGTCAGGTTAACCCCTTTTAAAATTTCTTTTCCTTCGATCTCAACGTGAAGATCTTTGATCTCTAATACTGACATGATAGTTCCTTTCTTTTTCAAGGCCTTTACAGTTCTTACTGGAAACATACTTGATTTCCCTAGAAAATACGGTAAAAGGTCAATAAATATACTTTTATAGTATAACAAAAAAAAGCCTAAAAGGCTTTGATTTTGTCTAGAAGCTGAGGACTAGTCTTTCCCTTTTAAATGCTGGTCAATGACATCTACTATTTTACCCATCAAGTAACTCACTCGAAAATTTCTAAAGAGTAAAATGGCCCAAAAGGCTGCCATAATATAGCGACCAGTCATCCAGGCTTCATTGAAAAAATAGGTCTCAGCAGCTGTAAACAGTGCGATGATAATAAATTGTTGTCTATTCATAAACTTATTGTATCATGAAATCTTTCTTTAGTCTTCCTCTACCTTCACTTTATCAGCCAAAAATTCAAATCCTTCCGGAATCAGACTTTCTTCTGCTTCTTTTTCAGTTTGAGAAGATTTGGCTTTGGCTGAAAAGGCTGCGCGAACTTCTTTCCATTCCTCCATGGAAATAGCTAAAATCTCAGGTGAGAAACCGGCTGCCTGACTGAGGATATTTCCAAACATGGTGTTGAGATTGTCTCGTTTCATGGTTTGACCAGCATTGAAGTTAGACTCAAAAGCAAGAATGGCATGGTGTTCATTGGCTGCAACTGGTTGAGAACCAACTAGCAGAGCCTTATCGGGACCTCCAAGACTTTCAATCACCTCTCCCCAGGCATTCTGCAGACGAATCAGGTTTTGACGTGCTAAATCAGGATTTTCAACGGCCTCTTGTAGGATAGATTGAACTTTATTGCGATCCACACGATAGACTGTCTTGCCTGCTGTTGGACGACTAGGAGCTGGATTTGTTGGCTTAGCTACGTTTCCCACATTGGCGAGTTCATGTTTGAGACGCGAAACTTCCTGTCTCAATGCAGAAATTTCATGTTCAACTGCACCAGAAAAAGCTGGTTCAAGCTTAATCTCTGCCAAACGGATAGTCATCATCTCAGCATAAATCTTAGGCTGCAAACTAGACTTAATATCTGCTAAACTGACTGTCGCTAAGCGAATCATTTCAAACAAATTTTCTTGATGAATTGCCAAATTCTCCACAAAGACTGGACTATGATGAGTGTTTTCTCCACCTGTTTGAACAATTAACAAGTCTCTTAAATAGTGCAAAAGATCGGTCACAAAACGAGTCATGCTCTTACCATTCTCAAAGAGAAGATTTAAGCAAGCTAAGGCTTTAGGAACATCCTGCTGAGATAAGGCAGCCACATAATCATCCAAGGCTGACAGACTAATAGTTCCTGTAACTTCTTCAGAGATGGCAGTAGTCAACTCGTTTCCCTGTGTCAAACTCAGGGCTTGATCCAAAATAGACAAGGCATCTCGCATACCACCTTCAGCCCGTCTGGCAATGATTTCCACAGCCTCTGGTTCAGAACTGATATTTTCTTTTTCTAAGATATAGTGAATATGTTCCTTAATATCCTGTGTCTTAATCGATTTAAATTCAAAACGTTGCACACGGGATAAAATCGTAGCAGGAATCTTGTGCAATTCAGTAGTAGCCAAAATAAAGACCACATTCTGTGTTGGCTCTTCCAGCGTCTTTAGGAGGGCATTAAAAGCTCCTGTAGACAACATGTGAACCTCATCTATGATATAAACCTTATAACGGGCAAGACTAGGGGCATAAGTAGATTTATCACGAATTTCACGGATTTCATCCACCCCATTATTAGAGGCCGCATCCATTTCAATGACATCTTCTAAACTACCGTCCGTCACTGCTTGGCAAATATAGCAGTTATTACAAGGTTCACCACCCACTTGATTGGGACAGTTCATAGCTTTGGCAAAAATCTTAGCCACACTGGTTTTTCCCGTTCCACGAGGACCCGAAAAAAGATAGGCATGACTTATTTTCTCTTGTTCTACTGCTTGTTTAAGAGTCTTAGCCACAACTTCTTGCCCAACCAACTGGGAGAAATTTTGACTTCTATATTTTCGATAAAGTGCTTGATACATTAGGCTTTCTCCCCAAACATTGTAAAGTCCCATTCTGTCTTTTCAAGCAAAATAGCGACAAATTGTTCCAAATAATCTCGATCCATAGCATCATAATCATCAATCTCTGAAGAATCAAGATCCAGAACTCCAAGTAATTGACCATTCTTAACCATCGGCACAACAATTTCACTTTTAGCGCTACTATCACAAGAAATATAGTTGGGATAAGTCCTTACATCTCCAACAATAACAGTTTCCTGAAAGTGAGCTGCCTCACCACAAACACCTTTTCCCAGTGCAATACGGATGCAGGAAACACCACCTTGGAAAGGACCTAAAACCAATTCCTTTCCATCGAACAGATAAAAGCCTGCAAATACGGTATTAGGAAAGCGTGATTTTAGAAGAGCACTGGCGTTGGAAAGATTAGCCAAAACATTGGTTTCGCCTTCCAATAAAAAAGAGAGCTCCTCATTTAACATTTGATAACATGATTGTTTTTCTGATTCTAACATAGAACTATTATATCAAAAAAGGCTTACAGACAAAAGAAAAATCCCTTGTTTAGAAAACAAAGGATTTTATAAATTTTCAATTTGATTAAAGTTCGATATCACCGAACAAGTCAGCCATTGAGAATCCTGTTTGTGTTTCTGGAAGTTCGAAATCACGTTTTTCTTGACGTTTTGGACGACGTGGACGAGCAGCACGTTTTTCTTCTTTTTGTCCTTCTTCTTGAGCTGGACGCTCTTCAAGAGCTTTGATAGAAAGTGATACGCGCTCTGCATCTGCGTTAACTTCAAGAACTTTAACTTTAACTTCTTGACCAACTTTAAGAGCTTCTTTAGGATTTTCAATACGTTTGTGTGAAATTTGTGATACGTGAACAAGTCCATCGATACCTGGCAATACTTCAACAAATGCACCGAAGTCAGTCAAACGTTTAACTGTTCCTTCTACTACATCACCTTTAGCCAATTTTTGCTCAACGCCATCCCATGGTCCAGGTGTTGTTGCTTTAAGTGAAAGTGATACACGTCCTTCTTCTTCGTTAAGATCAAGGATTTTCACTTCAATTTCTTCACCAACAGTTACAACTGATTTTGGTGATACGTTACGTTCATGTGACAATTCAGTCAAGTGAACCAATCCGTCAACACCACCAAGGTCGATGAAAGCACCAAAGCTTGTGATACGAGCAACTTTACCAGTTACAACATCACCAACAGCCAATTTACCGAATACTTCAGCGCGAGCCGCTGCAGTAGCTGCTTCAACAACTTCACGACGTGAAAGGATGAAGCGGTTTTCTTTAGCGCCAACTTCTTTGATTTTAGCATCAAATTCTTGACCTACAAAACGCTCAGTGTTACGTACGAAACGAGTATCCAACATTGAAGCTGGGATGAATCCACGAACACCTTCAAATTCTACTGAAAGTCCACCTTTAACGGCACGAGTTCCTTTAACAGTAACAACTTCTTCTTCGCGACCAACAAGTTTGTCCCATGCTTTGCGAGCTTCAAGGCGTTTTTTAGATACAAGGTATGTAACTGTATCAGTATCTTTACCAACTACTTGACGAAGTACAAGAACATCCAATACTTCTCCTACTTTAACAAAGTCATTGATATCTGCATCGCGATCGTTTGTCAATTCGCGAAGAGTCAAGACACCTTCAACACCAGTTCCAGAGATTGCAACGTTAGCTTGAGTCGCATCAACTGTCAATACTTCAGCACTAACAACATCACCAGTCTCAACTTGGCTAACGCTATTTAGCAAATCTTCAAATTCGTTCATCTAAAAAATCCTCCAACAATCAAGTTTTTCTTAAACTTGACATACTTATAATTTTTTTCCTAAGCACCCGCAAGGACATGTTCATATCGTTCACGTCTTTCAATTATAAAAATAAAATACCCTAAGATATTTTGCTTTTTATCTTGATTATTACCTAAGAACTGGGGTAGCTGGATTCGAACCAACGCATGAGGGAGTCAAAGTCCCTTGCCTTACCGCTTGGCTATACCCCATTGATAAAATGGAGAGAGAGGGATTCGAACCCCCGAACCCGAAGGAGCGGATTTACAGTCCGCCGCGTTTAGCCTCTTCGCTATCTCTCCTACAATCAACATGGACTATTATATCATGAAAATTTCAAAAAAACAAGACTTATTTTGCTAAATTATAATTTTCAATCAAAATTTCCACAGCTTTTTCCAATTTTTTATAAAAACTATCGACATTCCCATTCTTTATGATGGCAAATTGTCCGTCTAATTCGGCAATTTCTCCGATAACTTTTTTACCAATGGTCAAGGTATAACCTTCAAAACTGTCTTTTCCTACATTAACCTTGGCATCTGCTACTTGAATTTCAATTTTTTTATCTTTCTTACTCATTTCATACCTCTCTTCACTTTTTCTATTTTACAAGAAAATCCTAAAACTAGCAAGAAAAAACTCTATATCATTCCAAGTCTGATATAGAGTTTTCTGCTTTATTTAATGTGTTTTTCTAGTTCTTTTTGGTACTTACCGTTTGATTCCAATTTTTCTTTTTGCCATTTTTTCAGTGCTTCTTCATATTCTTTTGTTGTAACAATATCTTTTTGCAATTTCATCCCTTTAAAGATATATGGGTCACCCTTAATACCAACTTGTGAGTATGGTTTTGAGAATGGCACGACATTACTTACAACTGGAGAACCACCAGATGAGGCTGTCGGCATCAATAATGAACTATCCGTCAACCAAGCTTGAGCCTTGGCATATTTTTCATAGCGTTCTTCAAGATTTGTAGTCTCTGAATCTGCATCATCCAATAATTTCTTATATTGGTCCAAACCAAGTTTCGCTACAACATCCTTATCTTTTCCTTTAGTAATACCAAGGTGTTTCATAGCAGAACCTGATTTAGGATCCATGATATTCAAGTAAGATGCTGGGTCTTGATAGCTTGGAGCCCATCCTGTACTGTTCAAATCATAGTCTTTTTGAGAAGGAACACGCGCTTGAGAAGTGATTGTTTCCTTTTCATTATCTGTCATTTGAAGAACATCAATGACAACATTTTCTGCACCAAGAGTTGATTCGATAGACTGTTTGAAAGAATTACTTTGTTGAACGGCGATGGTATCTGTTTGTTCAACTGGGACATCCAAATGAATTGGGAAAGTTACCCCTTTAGATTCCAAGTCTTTCTTAGCTTTTTCGAACGCAGCTTTAGCCTTGTCAGGATTATAGATAGAATCCTTACCGTCAACTAGCTCAACACCTTTCCATTGGTCACCATAGTTCACCAACTCAGCTTGGGCGATTTGACCAAAGTTTTTACCCCCTGCTTGTACAAAGTTGTCAGGAACAAGGCTGTTACGAATAATCTTGTCCGCACCGTCTTCACCATTTAGCTGGGCAGCATAAGAATGACGGTTGAAGGCAAAGTTGATAGCCTGACGGAAGTCCTTATTAAGCATAGCTTCTTTAGTAGAAGTCTTTTGCTCTTCACTTGTTTTCGCAGTTTTATTATATGACTGACGATTTACGTTAAAGGTGAAGTAATAGCTACTTGAGTCCTGTGGGCTATAAGTGATTTTATCTCCGTATTGTTCCAAAGTAGAAGCAAAGTTTGAGCTACTTGGGAAGAGACGGGCTGTCGTATAAGCACCAGAAGAGAAGCTACGAATCAAGGATTCCTGATCAGAACCATCGTAGTAGGTCAATTTGATCTTCTCGATTTTTACCTTTTCTTTATCCCAGTAGTTTGGATTTTTCTCGTATTCGATTAACGATTTAGAAGTCAAGGTCTTCAAGATATAAGGACCATTGTAAAGAATCCCTGCTGGAGTAACTGCTCCATAATCTTTACCTGATGCCTTCAAAAACTCTTCATTTACAGGCAACATCGTCGCTGTTGTAACTTTAGAGTTCCAGAAACTTTCTGGTTTGTTTAGGGTATATTCGACTGTATAATCGTCCAAGGCCTTAACACCAACTGTAGAGAAATCGTTCGTCTCACCAGTCATGTAGGCATCCAAACCCTTGATTGAATTTTGGATGAGAGAGACACCGTCTGACTTACCGTCAGCTACATGTTTCAATCCTGTTACAAAGTCATGGGCTGTTACTTCTGCATATTCTTCACCTTCAGAAGTGTACCATTTAACTCCTTTACGAAGTTTGTAGGTATAAGTCAAACCATCTTTTGACACAGACCAATCCTCAGCCAAGGAAGGGATAACATTTCCGTACTGGTCGTTTTCCATCAAGCCATCAACCACGTTCCCGATGACATCTGTTGTAGATGTACGAGTCGCTATACTATAGTCCAAAGATGCTGGATCTACTGCATAGACATATGAAAATGTTGTCGGTGCATCTGCTTCTTTATCAGCTTTTCCACAAGCCACTAAAAGAGCTGTTGTGCTCAGGACCACTCCTGCTGTTAAGAGCCACTTTTTCGATTTCATCAAAAATCTCCTTTTGTTTGTTTTAATCTACTTTTACAATCCAACCTTCTGGCGCTTCAATATCACCAAACTGAATACCAGTCAATTCATCATAGAGTTTACGAGTCACAGGACCTACTTCTGTTTCACTATAGAATACATGGAAATCATCACCGTGCTGAATTCCACCAATTGGTGAAATAACTGCTGCTGTACCACAGGCACCTGCCTCTACAAAGCGGTCAAGGTTATCAATTGGGACATCCCCCTCAATAGGAGTCAAGCCCAAGCGGTGTTCTGCCAAATAAAGCAAAGAATACTTAGTAATAGATGGCAAGATAGATGGACTCAATGGTGTTACAAATTCATTATCAGCTGTAATTCCAAAGAAGTTAGCTGAACCGACTTCTTCAATCTTTGTATGAGTTGATGGGTCTAGATAGATAACATCTGAGAAATGACGTGACTTGGCCAATTTCCCTGGCAAGAGACTGGCAGCATAGTTCCCACCAACCTTAGCTGCACCTGTACCATTTGGCGCTGCACGGTCGTATTCATCCTGAATCAAGAAGTTGGTTGGAACCAATCCACCCTTAAAGTAATTTCCAACTGGCATAGCAAAGATGGTGAAAATGTATTCCTCTGCTGGTTTAACCCCGATAATATCTCCAACACCAATCAAAAGTGGACGAAGATAAAGGGTTCCACCTGTTCCATATGGTGGTACGTATTCTTCATTCGCGCGGACAACTGCCTTACAAGCTTCTACAAACATGTCTGTCGGAACTTGTGGCATCAAGAGACGATTACAAGTACGTTGCAGACGTTTAGCATTTTCGTCAGGACGGAAAAGTTGAACACTACCATCCTTAGTACGGTAAGCTTTCAAACCTTCAAAGGCTTGTTGACCATAGTGAAGACTTGGAGAAGACTCTGAAATATGCAAGGTTGCATCTTCTGTAAGTTCTCCTTGATTCCATTGTCCATTTTTAAAATGAGCAATATAGCGATAAGGTAATTTCATATAGGAAAAACCAAGATTTTCCCAATCAATCGTTACTGTCATATTCCACTCCTTATTCTAAAAACCTATTTCTTATATTCTACACTTTTTTTCTAAAATAGCAAGTATATTTTGTAATTTTCAGAAAATTTCTTCAATAAAAAGAATCTAAGGTATCTGTCGTAATGAATCCTATATGGAGATTGCATAAAAGACTCAAATTATTCTTCTATCTCGTTTAGTAAAATCTATTCAATAACTGAACTTATTTTTGACATACATAGAGCCCGTACATTAATATTAGTAACCTGTTTCGACAGAGATATGATAAAATGAACTAAAGATAGTACACAATGTGGTACAGTCATCTTATACCATATTCAATAGATTTACGTAAAAAAGTTCTTGCCTATTGTAAGCGAACAGGTAGTATAACAGAATTCCAAATCTCACGTAATACCATTATCTAAAAGAGAAAATAGGTGATCTAAACCATCAAGTAAAAGGAACAAAACCAAGAAAAGTTGATAGAGACAGACTTAAAAACTATCTTACCGACAATCCAGACGCTTATTTGACTGAAATAGCTTCTGAATTTGGCTGTCATCCAACTATAGCGTATTGAATCTAGAATAGCACATTACGGTTGCTAAAACATTTTTAGAAAAAATTGACTTTCTCAATCACTTTGTTCACATCTTATTTCAATCTACTATACTATCCACTATGCTCTCAAAGCTATAGGCTACACTCGAAAAAAAGAATCATACCTACTATGAACAAGCCCCAGAAAAGTAGCTTTATTTCTTATTCCTCCCCACTCACCTGAGTACAATCTTATTGAGAAAACCTGGGCTCATATCAAAAAGCACCTCAAAAATTGTCCTACTCTTGTTTCAATCCGCTGTGTTTCTTATAAAAAACAAAAGGACTAAGGGAGTGAATTTCCTTAATCCGATAGTCTCTCAAGCCTGACGCTGACCAAAGTCCTTAATCATCTGATCCATTTCTTGTCGACTCGGAGTTGTCAACATATACAGGTAATCTCCTTGAAGTTCCGCAAAGGCCGCTGGCATGATTTTTTTAACCTTGAACTGCTGGCTATATTTGTCAATCAAATCCTCTTCTGAATAAACATAGTGAGCATTTGCACGGCGAGAAGTAGCCAAACAATACTGAGGTTCAAATTCTGACGCTGGGAACTCTTCTCCTGCGACAATGGCTGCATAGCCACGATAGAGGTCCAAGGAATGGGCAAAGTTATAAACATCAATGGTAAACCCACCTGCAGGACGGTTATTGTACTCAATGGCAATATAATCATCCCCCTCACGGAAGAACTCAATATGGAAGAACCGTTCTTTCATACCAAATTCCTTGACAATTGCCTCACCATATTTACGTAATTTAGGATCCATATCCTTGAGAACGTAATAAGAATTGTCCATCTTGTAAATCATGAGATCAAGCGGTGTATAGGCGTAGTCAAAGGTTGTTGAAAAGACAATCTTTCCTTCCTTGTCCACTAGACCATCAAAGGTGCAAATTTCGCTAGAGGTGACAAATTTCTCAAAGAAATAAACAGTTGAATGATCCCACTCAGCCTTGAAGTGATTGATATCGTCCTCTGTCTCAAGCTTAAAGGTCGCGGCTGCTCCCACTCCATTGTCAGGTTTGGCAATCATTGGAAGGCCGATTTCGTTCACTGCTTGATCAACATCTGCTTCCGTCTTGATAACAGCTCCAGGGACCACAGGGACACCTGCTTTTTTGAAAAGCTTCTTCATTTCAGACTTAAATTTCGTCTTTTTGAGATCCTCTGGTTTGGCACCAAAAACATTGAATTGTTCTCTGAGTGTTGCATCCAACTCAAGCCAGTATTCATTATGAGACTCGATGCGGTCAATCGGGCCATGTTTATAAAAGAGAAAAGCAACTGCTCTCTTGACTTCATCTATATTTTCAAGATTGTCCACACGGAAATACTCGGTCAGGCTATTGCGTAAAGGTTCATCCAATTGCTCGTAAGGTTCCTGACCAATTCCCAAGACGTTGATTCCTTTATTAGCTAGTTCAATGGTAAACTGTTGAAAGTTTTGTGGATAGTAGGGAGAAATAACAAGGTAATTCATAGGTAACTCCTTTTATAAATAGAGATTGCCGAGGAAATAAGGCATTTGTTTGCGCCACCATTCCCAGTCGTGGGCGACATCGTGTCCCCATTCAGCAAACCAGGCTGGAATTTGTTTCTGGTCAAAGGCTTCTTTAAGCTTGTAGAAGGATGGCAGACCGTCTTGTTCCCAAGCTCCAAGTCCTGTACACAGCACAATCTCTGCCTGACGGTAACGGTCAATAAACCAGCCGTCGTTTTGGTTCCAGATATAATCAACTGGCGAGTTTTGGTAAATAGCATCGTCGTTATAGTAATCGCCGACAAAGAAACGTGCGTCGTAAACACCACTGAGAGCAATCACTTTGGTAAATACATCTGGATGCTGAAGGAAGAAATTGAGTGCATGGTAGGCGCCCATCGAGCAACCTGTCGTCATCATGCCATCAAACCAACCTGTCTTATGCTTGATAAAAGGAATGGCCTCCTCAATCACGTAGCGTTCGTAGGCACGGTGCATCTCCGCTTGGTCGTGACCGTTTTTCCAAGTGGCCAACCAACTCTCACTATCCACACTAGATAGGGTAAAGAATTGGACACGGCCTTCCTCAATAAAGGAAGCACAAGCATCAATCATGCCAAAATCATAGTATTCATTGTGACTACCACCTGATGAAGCAAAGACCACAA
Source organism: Streptococcus sp. 20925_1_69 (assembly GCF_041432365.1). Taxonomy (GTDB): domain Bacteria; phylum Bacillota; class Bacilli; order Lactobacillales; family Streptococcaceae; genus Streptococcus. Next base: position 65,502 of record NZ_JAPVZL010000001.1, on the reverse strand, counting down.
CTGGAATCCCAGCATGACCATAACGGTTAAGGTACATTTCACGGTTAAGATGGCCACTCCAGTGGCTAAGATGTTCAATATGCATATTTTCTCCTTTCTTACTTTACCTTACCAGTTTTCTGCAAAAAATCTCAGACAGTCTGGTAAATTCTCCGACCAAGGGATTTCACTATGGATGGCACCAGACTGAACTTTCAAAACAAGATTATCTAAGTGTACCCCACCTGCTATCAAATCATGGTAATACTGAAGAGACGAGTCGATATAGGCTTGTTTGATATTGCCAGCCATCAAGGTCTTGTCTGTATCATCTGCTTCTTCTGTTCCAACATAGATAAAGATACGCTGGTCAGGCGATAGTTGCTGACGCTCGATATAGCGGTTAAAGGCTTCTTGGTGGAGCCAGTTGGCAGATGAAAAGACGCCCAAGCAACCAATTTGGTCTTGGTATTCCAAACCGATAAACTGGGTAATATTGCCTCCTAGTGAGGAACCAATCATGGCTGTATGCTGGCGGTCTGCTTTTGTACGATAAGTTTCATCAATAAAAGGCTTGACCACCTCCATGACAAACTCGGCATACTCCACACCCTTACCGCCAAACTGCTGCCCTGGGATTGGAGATTCTTGGAACTTCCAAGCTGCATACTCATTCATCCGCCCCATTCCATCATTGTCAATGGCTACGACAATCATGCGACTGATATCAGGATTACGCTTAATAGCTGGGATAATCTTCCATGAATGACCAATGAAAGACTCCTTACTATAAAAAACATTTTGCCCGTCATGAAAGTATACAACAGGATAGGAACGATTCGTGTCTTTCTCATAATCTTTAGGTAGAAGAACACGCACACGGCGCTCCTTACCTGTATAAGGAACCTTGAGTTTGTGTTCTTTCATTTTTAAATAAAAGTAGGATTGATTCATTGTCAGAAAACTCTCTATATTCAAAATTTTATTTCATTATATCACAATTATAGAAAAAAAGTTAGTTTTGCTTCCGTTTTTGGAATTAAAAACTAACTTTTTCATTTATTTTTCTAAATTCTTCTGGATTTTCTGATTAGAGCAAATTATCAATCAAGTCATCCACTTCATCTTTTTCAGCCTGCGGTGTAATCTCAGTAATCATGATTCCAGCCACAGCTCGCTCAACTAAACCTTCAACATCCATACGTGCTTCATACTGCTCTGCATTCTTAATCTTAGGATTAGTCTTTGGACGATCTGGCGCAAAAATGGTACAACAGTCTTCAAACGGTTGGATTGAAATGTCAAAGGTATCGATTTCCTGAGCAATGTCAATGATTTCCAACTTATCCATTGTCACAACTGGACGAATAATTGGAGTGTTGGTCACAGCGTTAATAGCCTGCATGCTTTCCAAGGTCTGGCTAGCTACTTGACCAAGACTTTCCCCATTGATAATAACCAATCCATTTCGTACCTCACGAATACGGTCAGTAATCCGCATCATAAAACGACGCGTCAAGGTCATGAGATAGGCTTCTGGCGCTTTGGCCTTGATTTCCTCTTGAATCTCTGTGAAAGGCACTTCGATAAACTGGATATTGCCCCCAAACTTGGTCAATTTACGAGTCAAATCTTGAGCTTTTTTAAGGGCTCCAGGACTGGTGTAAGGTGGACTAGCAAAGTGAACGGCCTCGATATCTACACCACGTTTCAGTGCAAGATAACCTGCTACAGGTGAGTCAATCCCTCCTGACAACATAAGCATCCCTTTACCTGAAGTTCCAACTGGCAAACCACCGGCCCCACGAATAGTTTCATAAGAAATATAAGCAGCTTCCTCACGAATCTCCACCTGAAGATTGATATCAGGATTTTTCATTTGAGCTTGCACATTTGGAATAGCTTCAAATACAGCTCCTCCAAGTGTTTGATTGAGTTCACGACTATCCAACTCAAAGTTGTGGTCGCTACGCTTGCTAGAAATTTTAAAGGTCATGCCATCCTTGTAGATATCTTTCATAATCTCTTGGACAGCAGACTTCAGAACTTCTACAGATTTTTCAACCTTATAAACAGGGGAAAAGTTTTGAATTCCAAAAACTTGTTTGAGCGATTCTGCTACTGCTGTGTAATCTGCTCCATTGAGGTAAGCGTGGGCACGGTCACGATCTGCCGTTACCTTAACTTGGGGATAGATAGACAAAACGTCTGAAATATTATTGCGAAGTTTATTGATGAAACGCATACGGTTTTTACCCTTAGTTGACAGCTCACCGTAGCGAATCATAATTTCTGAATATTGCATGAATGCTCCTATCTTACTTTTCTAGTTTGATTGTAAATCAATTTTAACTTGGTCAAAAACTGCTCGACCTGACTCATATCATTTTCAAGGTCTAAGCTTAGACGCACAGCTGACTGAGCCTTATCTTTGTCTACTCCCATAGCAATCAAGGTGCCAGCAGGTTTCCCAGCCTTGGACGAACAAGCAGAGGTCGTTGAGATGAAAATATCATAGTCTTCAAAGGCGTGAACAATAACCTCACCACGAACACCTTTGATTCCAAAAGTCAAGATATGAGGGGCAAAATCTTCCTCATCTGAAAAGACAAAAATATCTGGATAGTCCAGAAGGGCTTGGCGAATAACAGCTTTCATCTGTCCAGTCTTGGTCCTAAAGATATCTAGCTTTTCCATAGACAAACGGAGGGCCTTAGCTGTTGCTGCAATCCCTGCTACATTTTCAGTTGTCGAACGGTAATCACGCTCCTGACCACCACCAGTCAACAGTGGCGTAATTCTCTTACCAGACTTGATATAGACAAAACCAACACCACGAACTCCGTGGAACTTGTGACTAGAAAAAGTCGCGAAATCCACTCGTTCTGTCAGATACTTTTCAGTCGGAATCTTGGCAAGTGCCTGAACCGCATCAACGTGGAAGGAAATAGTCGGTTTGTCTGCCAATAGTTTTGAAATAGCCTCAATGGGCTGGATAGAACCGATTTCATTGTTAACTGCCATGATGGAAACGAGGGTCGTATCTGGTCGTATCAAATCTGCTAGCGCCTCAATATCGACAAATCCTTTCTCATTAACTGGAGCAAAATCCACTTCAAAACCTTGAGATTTCAACCAAAGAGCTGATTCCTTGACTGCTGGATGTTCAATGGCTGATACGATGATGTGCTTGCCAAACTGGGCTTTTTCAAAGGCCACACCCTTGATAACCCAGTTATCTCCTTCTGTCCCACCAGATGTAAAGAAGATTTCATCACTTTTCTTACCGATTAAATCTGCAATCTGTTGACGGGAAGCATCTAAAATTCGTGTTGCCTGGTCTCCCAAACGATGGAGACTAGATGGATTTCCTAAAATTTTTGAAGCGACCTGCATATAAGTTTCAAGTGCTTCAGGATAGGGCTTAGTCGTCGCCGAATTATCAAAGTAAATCATGTTTTCTCACGCTTTCTAAAATCACTCCTTCTATTGTATCATGAAACGGAGCCTGCGACAAGAAAGGGCAATTCCTCTTTTTTTAAGATTTTTTTAAAGAAATGCGGTATAATAAGTTTTAATCAAAGGAGAGAATGTATGTCTAATTATCGTAGAACTTCAAAACCAAAAACAGAACACATCAAAAAAGGCTTTACAGTCTTTCAAAAAACCGTTGCTACTATCGGTAGTATTCTTGGCTTAATTACCGCAAGTATCACTATCATGAACGCCTTGGATAATAACAAAAATACTAAAAAAGAACCTACGACAAGCCAGACGACAACCATTGTCAAAGAAATTCAAAAGGAATCCCCTAAGGAAAATACTAGTCCCAATAAGGAAAATCACACCACTCAAGAAAAAACACAACAAGAAGAAACGCCAAAATCTAGCGTCAAGGAAGAGCAAAAAGAAGAACAGAAAACATCAACTCAGGATTCTTCTACTCCTGCTCCTACTCCAAGTAAACCTGCTACTGAAAACGAAAAACAGGCCAATACGCCAACTTCAGAAAATAAAAGCAATCCTCAGTAAGCACATGATCTAAGAAAAAATCAACTCAAAAAATAAAACTGCGCAGTAACTTCTGTCTTGACCACAATCAAGCTAAAGAGAGACTGTGTTTTTGTATAATTGATGTTTTAGATGCTAGATTCTTGACCAATTTTGTGAGATTCATACTCATAAAGATGAATCCTAGCGATGTTATGACAGCTTATTTATTTCTAACATAAACTCTGCACATGCCAACAATACTCTCTCATCTGCCCCAAAAGGGGAAACATCCATTTTCTGTTTGACATAAATTCGAAAGCCTTCTTCACGCAGAAGTTAGTAACCCTTTTACATCTGACATAAATAACCTAGTTCAACCACTTCATAGGCATTACTTCCTGTTTTATTCTTATTTCATACTCTTCGAAAATCTCTTCAAACCACGTCAGCATCGCCTTACCGTACGTATGTTACTGACTTCGTCAGTTTTATCTGCAACTTCAAAGTTGTACTTTGAGCAACCTGCGGCCAGCTTCCTAGTTTGCTCTTTGATTTTCATTGAGTATCAATTATAAACCATGGCATAAAAAAACGAGCATATCCAACTGATACATCGCTCGTTTTTTTGATATTTTAGAGGTGATTTTTTGCTCAACCTCTTTTTGCTTACTAAAAATTAAAGAATTCCATGGCCTGTTTGAAAAGCAATTCAGTATACTCTGGGTCTTCTTGGGCAATGGTAACTTGATCTTGAATCATTTCCAAATCATCCGTTATCATGCCATCAGCTCCTAGCTGAACAGATTTATCAAAAGACTCTGAACTATTGATGGTCCACACGTACAATTTTTGATCGGTATTCCAAAGCTTGTTGACAAAATTTTCATCTAAAGTTGAATACTCCATGGTGTAACCTGTAGCCTTGGTTCTTGGAAAAATACTATTGTAAGGTAGGATGAAATAGACTGGAATTTGTGAATCGTAGGCTAAAACCTGGTCAATCACATGGTAATCCAAGGATTGCATTTGGTGACCATTCTGCTTCAGAACCGTTCCATATTTTTCCAAAAAGCGTTTCATCATATCTGAGCTATCTTTTCGACTGGTTTTAATCTCAATAAGAAGTTTTTGATGTAATTCATTGGCTTTATTGAGATAATCATCAAAACTAGACACCTTGCTATGATAACCATTTTCTGAAATATTTAGTTTAGTTAATTCTTCCAAAGTTAAATCTTGGGGATTGGCATTGACTCCTGTCAGATTCTTGATATTGGCATCATGCATCATGACAAACTGGCCATCTTTTGTTTCCTGAACATCTGTCTCAACGAAATCTGGAGATAACTGAGCAGTTTTTTCTAGTGATTGGACGGTATTTTGAACACCATTTTTATCTGAAACACCGCGATGAGAGATAATTAAAGGTTTATTGGCAACTGGAGCTTCCAAATAAACATAACCCTCAAGAGCGAAAAAAATACCGGCACAGCCCATCACTCCCCATCTCATCCAGTGATCTTTCTTTCTCCTTGGCGTGATTTCTAGTTCTTCTCCTGTTAAGAAGGAAACGAACTTAATGAGAAAGTAAGTTAAGGCCATATAGTGGAAATTCTTAATCAAGACAAAGTTAATAATTCCCAGAACAAGAGATTCCTTATGGGTCAGACCATCCATCAGTGCCTGACCTGCTAAGATTGGAATCAATAAAAGAATGAAAAATAGGTAGGTTTTGACGACAATCCAAAATAAGTTCCAGATATAAAACCAAGAATGTTTTTTCGTTTTTTTCAAGCTATAACTGATTGACTCTTTAACCCTTCTTCGATCAAAAAAAATCTGGGGTAAAGCGAACATTAAACGAACGGAAATATAAAACATCATCTGAGCAAATATAAAAATAATTAATCCTAACAGCCAATACTTATCTTCAAAGTATGTCACAATAAAATCAGGAATAACAATTTTATTGAGATAATAAATCTTTAAAATCTTTCGAATCAATGGAAAAAGCATCATGACATAAAAGAAGATAAAGGCCATTTTGGAAATCGTCACTTGTCTCATGAATAAGAAACTCTGACGAAAGACCTTGCGACTGTACTCCAGCAGAGTTCTCTTTTCATGATAGAGGAGGTGTCGAGCTCCGATAAAGAGAAGCCCTATCTGGTAATAGGCGATTAGTAAATTAACGATTACCAGAACAAATAAAGCAAGACTAACAAAGGGAGAACCCTTTATAATAGCAAAAATATTATTGTAGGAAAGAAAGAGATAACCTGTCTGACGGAGCAAAAGTCCAGCAATCCAAGAATTTGATGGTAACCAGACAAACTCAATCATCATGAATATCAAGAAAAAGAGAAAGAGGATTTTATCAAGATTGAGGTAAATCTGTTTAAAACCCAATTTTTTAGGTTTTTCAGGTTTCATAGGCACTCCTAGTCAAATAATTGGGACAAGTCCAAGCCTCCAAAAGGATTGTTCGAGAGGTTACTTTCTGCCTCTAACAATTCTCTAGCTTGATCCGACTCTAGAAAGGACTCGTAAACACGCGCCGTCATCCGAGCATCCTCTAAGCTATTATGAGACTGACCTTGAAATCCAAGAAACGAGGCAACAGTTTGCAATTTGAGATTGGCAATACCATGTAAATCCGAACTCCGTCGTTCAAAAGCTTCATCATACAGATCTACCTTGTACTGCTGGCTGTAGTCTAAACCATGTTCTGCTAGAATAGGCAAATCACTTTTAGCAGCATTGTATCCTACCATCGGTAAAGAACCCACAAACTCTTGGAAATCTTTTATAACTTTCTCCACTGGAGGAGCATCTTTTAAGATCTCAGCCGTAATCCCAGTCAAACCATTGATAAAGCTTTTTAGAGGTACATTGGTATGAACATAGGAATCATAGGCATCGATTTCCTGTCCATCTCTAAAATGCACTGCCGATACTTGAATCAAGTGTGTTTGTCCTTCGTGCTGATTAAATTCTAAGTCAAAAGCAATGTACTCTTCTAATCGTTCCATTCTATACCTCTCTTCTACTATCTCTCTTCTTATTCTATTTGAGCAACTATACTATTTAGAAACAAAAGAAGCCATCAGGTTAGCATTTAACCTAAACAGCTCCTTGATTATCCTCCAAATAAACGAGCAAAAAAGCCTTTCTTAGTGGATTGGACTTCTTCTTTTGCTTGGTCCAGCTCTAGCTTGAGATTTTCTTGATCCTTCATGGCTTGAAGAGTCAATTGTTGCTGCTGATCTAGTTGTTTGTCTTTCTCAGCAATCTGACGGTCTTTGATGCGCATCTGCTCATCTTTTTCTGATAGCTGACGATCCTTGGCTTTTAATTGTTCATAAAGACGGAGAATTTCTGCATTCTTCTCATCAACTAGAATCTCCATCAGTTCACGTTGCTTGACATCTTCACTGACAGGCTCATCTTCAAAAATCGTTTTTTTATAGATTTCTTCTAGCTTAATCAAGCCGCTTCTAGTAACTACTGTTACCCCTTTGTCATTTTTATCTGTGTCTTCTTCTGGTAATTCTTTGACACGGTTATTGATTGCTTGGCGAGATAATCCTAAGACCTCTGCAATCTCACTGACGGTCATTTCAATACTCATAATATCCTCTGAAACGTTTTCTAGCTTTTCTTTACTTAAATCTTATCATAAGCTAGAAAAACTGTCAAATTTTCGCTTAATCTAAAGCCTTCAAAAAGGCTAATAAGACTTGGGCAGAGCGACGTCCAGCTTCGATAATAAACTCATCAAAAGAGATGTTTGCTTCATGGTTGGCATTATCACTCATAGCTCGGATGACTAAGACTGGAAGATTAAGGGCATGCGCTGCCTGAGCAATAGCTGCCCCCTCCATCTCAACAGCCAAAACATCTGGGAAATGGGACTTAATCGCTTCTATCTTATCATTTCCTGCAACAAAACTATCTCCTGTAGCAATCAATCCAAGATGCCATTTTTGGTCCAATCGAGATAAACTTTCTTGAATTTTAGCAACAAAAGTTTTATCTGATTCGAAATAAAGCGGTTGTTGCGCCATTTGTCCATAAGCATATCCAAAAGCTGTAACATCCACGTCATGATAGGCTAATTTGTCAGCAATCACAACATCTCCAACAGAAATACCCTCTGCTACTGCCCCAGCAGATCCTGTGTTAATCAAAGCATCCACTTGGAAATGATCAGCCAAAATCGCCACACTCATAGCAGACATGACTTTACCAATTCCACTCTCTACGAGAACGACTTCATGCGAAGCAATGGTTCCTGTATGATAGGTATTCCCCAAAACAATTTGCTCTTGGGTATTGTCTAAATGCTGGACCAGATAAGCCAGTTCTTCTGGCATAGCAGCTATAATTCCTATTTTCATTTCAATTCCTTTTCTATTACAAAAGTTTCATTGCTAAGACAAGCAAAATCAAGAGAAAGATGACTGCAAATAAGATTTTATTCAGTTTAGAATTGAAGATATTTCTCTTGGTATTTTCAATGCGACGGCTTTTATGAATAGACGGTTCGACCTGAATCTTCAAGGTTTCCTGGCTAAAACCATGCCCCTTAGGATTGGCATAACCAAAACGGGAAGAAGAGGTTGGTAAAATCTTAGTCTCCTCATCATCAAGTAAAGGAGGACCTGAAATTTTTTCGCCTCTATTAGCTCTTTCAATCATTTCATCCGTTAATAAAGGTTTACCCATACTGACCTCCTCTATTTTTTATGCAATTCCCAATACTGAACAGCCATAATTGTCTTGGCATCACAGATATGACCTAGTTGGATCAATTCCTTGGCTTCTTCTAGACTCACTTCAAGAACTTCCAAGGTTTCATCCTCATCCTGCGGACGCGGATTTTCCACCTTTTTCAAATCGCTTGCTAGGTATAGTTTTAACTTTTCATTACAAAAGCCAATGGCTGAATAAAAATCGTACAAGAGTTCTAATTTCCCTGTATAGGCTGTTTCTTCTTCTAATTCACGCAGGGCTGCTGCGACAGGGTCTGTGTTTTCTCCTACTTCCAATTTTCCTGCTGGAATTTCGTAAGAGACAGCCTCGATAGCTTTGCGGTACTGCTTGACCAAGATAAGTTTTTGCTCATCCGTTACTGCTAAAACACAGACAGCTCCATTGTGGAAAATCAAATCCCGTTGGGCAGTTCCCTTGCCTTCTGGTAATTCAACCTGATCTTGGACCAGTTTAAATATTGGTCCTTGATAGATTTCTTTACGGCTAAGCGTTTTTTCTTCAAATTCCATGATAGACTCCTACTGATTCTTAGGATGATGAGGTAGGCGAGTTGCATATTCGTCTTTATTAACCTGACGACCGCGACCAATAGCAATGGCATCCGCTGGAACATCTTTAGTAATAGTTGAACCAGCTCCAACGAGGGAATTGTCACCTAACTCAACTGGCGCAATAATGGTTGAATTTGAACCAACAAAGACATTGTTACCGATGACTGTCTTGTATTTGTTTTTGCCGTCATAGTTGACTGTAATGGTTCCTGCACCAAAATTAACCTTGCTACCCACTTCACAATTTCCGATATAAGTCAAATGACCAGCCTTAGTATTCTCGCCGATAGAAGAACCTTTCACCTCAACAAAGTTTCCAATATGGACTTGGGCACCTAGAGTTGAACCTGGACGAATGTGGGCATACGGACCGACTGTCACTCCGTCAGCAACACTACTTTCTTCAATCATAGAGTTGGTAATAACAGCTCCTGCTCCGATAGTGCTATCCACTACATAAGTACCATTTGTCAAAACAGTTTCAGCACCAATTTTCGTTTGCCCCTTCAAGGTAACATTGGCTTCGATTTGAACTTCCGGAGCAATCTCAACATCAATATCTATATAAGTTGCTTCTGGATTGACAAAGCTAACACCATTGACCATGTGCTGATGATTGATGCGACGACGCATAACTGACTCAGCTGTCGCAAGTGCCACACGGTCATTTACCCCAAGACTTTCATCAAAATCTTTCAAAGTATAAGCACCAACTTTTTCACCAGCTTCACGGAAAATTCCAATGACATCTGTAATATAGTATTCACCTTGAGCATTGTTGGTATTGATATTTTTCAAAGCCTCAAACAGACGCTCGTTGTCAAAGACGTATGTTCCAGTGTTAATTTCCTTGATTTGCTTTTCAAAATCTGTAGCATCCTTCTGCTCAACAATGCGAAGAACTTCAGCATTATCATTACGAACAATTCGTCCATAGCCAAAAGGATTATCCGTTTCAGCAGTCAAGATAGTAGCCACATTTTTATGATTGATGTGGAAATCAATCAAGTTTTTCAAGCTCTCACCTGTGATTAAAGGAGTATCCCCTGCGATGACCAAGGTGTGACCAGACAAACCTTCTAGAATAGGCTCTGTCATCATAACCGCATGACCAGTTCCCAACTGTTCAGATTGAGTCACAAATTCTGTCTGCCCAGCCAAGACCTGCTCAACCAATTCTGCCTTGTGTCCGACAACTGTTACTGTCTTTTCAGGTTTGATAGCTCCCACACTACGGAAAACATGTTCCAGCATAGAAATACCCGCAACCTTGTGCAAAACTTTTGGCAAATCAGATTTCATGCGAGTCCCTTTACCCGCTGCTAAAATAATGGCATAATTTGACATAATCTTCTCTTTTCTCTAGAAATTCCCTTTTATTATACCATATTTCAAATCATTCCGCGCTTTTGAATGAAAAAATGCTCCAAAGTCCCTTCCTTAACCCATTTTTTGAGTATTTTTTTTGATTTTTTTTCATTTTTAAGGTAAAATTATGAGATATGAGAAAGAAAATTAATCCGCTTATTTTATTTGGTTTTTTTGGGATTATGATTTTCATTTTAATCCTAAATCGCCCTCGTTTTGAGGACCATCCTGTAAAAACAAAGTCAAATATTGCGCAAGTAGAGACACAAGCGCTACATAACATAGATAAACCAATAATTGATGTTTCTGGTTGGCAACGCCCTGAAGAAATTAATTACGATACACTTTCCCAAAACATATCTGGAGCTATCGTTCGCGTCCATAGTGGTGCTCAAACGTCCAAAGAAAACGATGCTGCCTTTGTTAATGGGGTAGATAAGGCCTTTAAAACCCATATTACTGAGTTTCAAAAACGAAATGTCCCAGTTGGTGTATATGCTTATTTAGCTGGAAAAAGTGTCCAAGAAATGGAAAAAGCCGCTGAAGTTTTTTATAACGCCTCTTCACCATACAGCCCTAGTTACTATTGGCTAGACGTGGAAGAAAAAACCATGTCCAATATGAACGAGGGTGTTGAAGCCTTTCGAGCAAAGCTAGAATCACTTGGTGCTAAAAACATCGGTATCTACGTTGGGGTCTACTTCATGGAAGAACACAGTATTGATACAGACAAGTTTACGTCTGTTTGGATTCCTTCCTATGGTTCAAATACTGGATTTTTCGAGAGCAAACCTAATACGGACTTAGATTATGATATTCACCAATACACATCTAAAGGAAAAATTGCTGGCTTTGACCACGATTTGGATATTAACGTCATCTCTTCCTTAAAAAACAAAGAAGAAACCTTTAGAAAAATTTTTTTAAAACCTTAAAGCATTTGTTTATCATTTGCTTTTTCTTTTTGTGTTTGATTGTGATACAATATAGTAAGGATTTTTTGAAATAGAAATAGTTGGAGGAAGTATATGCTCTCATGGTTAGCACGCCTTATTAAAGGGATTGTCATTGCTCTTGGATTTATCTTACCGGGGATTTCCGGAGGGGTTCTAGCAGCAATCTTAGGAATTTACGAACGGATGATTGGCTTTCTGGCCCATCCCTTTAAAGACTTTAAAGAAAATGTTTTGTACTTTATTCCAGTTGCGATTGGTATGCTTCTGGGAATCGGCTTATTTTCCTACCCGATTGAATACCTGCTTGAAAATTATCAGGTCTTTGTCTTATGGAGCTTTGCGGGGGCTATCATTGGTACTGTTCCTAGCCTTCTCAAAGAATCAACTCGAGAATCTGACCGAGACAAGATTGATTTAGCTTGGTTCTGGACAACCTTTATCATTTCTGGACTAGGTCTCTATGCCTTAAATTTCGTCGTTGGAACCTTAAGTGCCAGCTTTCTTAATTTCGTCCTAGCAGGTGCACTACTGGCTCTTGGTGTATTGGTTCCTGGTCTCAGTCCATCAAATCTACTTTTGATTTTGGGACTCTATGCTCCTATGTTGACAGGTTTCAAAACCTTTGACCTCTTGGGCACCTTCTTCCCGATTGGAATCGGAGCAGGTGCCACTCTCATCATTTTTTCAAAATTGATGGATTATGCCTTAAACAACTACCACTCACGTGTCTATCATTTCATCATCGGAATCGTCCTATCAAGTACCCTTTTAATCTTGATTCCAAATGCAGGAAACGCTGAAAGCATCCAATACACAGGCCTTTCACTTGTTGGGTATGTCATCATTGCCTTCTTCTTCGCCTTGGGAATCTGGCTTGGTATTTGGATGAGCCAATTGGAGGATAAGTATAAATAATGGCAAAAAAAGTTAAAATCAAAAAAACATTAGTGGAACAAATCCTGTCTAAAGCAAATATCCCACATCAGGGGATTCAAATCAATGCCCTGGAAGGAGAGCTTCCTCAAGGTTATGAACGAGATCAGATTTTCAAAACCTTGGCTCTTTTGGGAGATAAAACAGGACCGATTATCGGAATTGTGCCTATCACTCAACACTTGTCGGAAAAGAAACTAGCCAAAATTTCTGGCAATAAAAAAGTGAGCATGATTCCACAAAAGGACTTGGAAAAAACAACAGGTTATATTCATGGAGCCAATAATCCCGTCGGAATTCGTCAGAAACACAATTATCCCATTTTTATCGATAAGATCGCTCTAGACTTGGATCAAATGATTGTCTCTGCAGGCGAAGTTGGTCACAGTATTATCGTCGCTCCCCAAGACTTGGCTAGCTTTGTAAAAGCTGACTTTGCAGATATCTTGGAGGACAGCAAGTAATGAAACTCTACTTTGTCCGCCACGGTCGTACCGTCTGGAACCAAGAAGGTCGTTTTCAAGGTGCTAGTGGAGATTCTCCTCTTCTTCCTGAATCCATTGAAACCCTAAAACAACTTGGCCAATATCTCAAGGATATTCCTTTCGATCAGATTTATTCAAGTGATTTACCTCGAGCGGTCAAATCTGCTGAAATTATCCAAAGTCAACTCCAGATCCCCTGTCCTTTAGAAAGTGTCCCTAATCTCCGTGAATGGCAACTTGGGAAGTTAGAAGGTTTGAAAATTGCAACCTTGGAATCTATTTACCCACAACAAATCAAAGCTTTTCGATCTAATCTTGCTCAATTTGACACTCAAATGTTTGGAGCCGAATCCCTCTATAGCACAACACAACGAACTATCCAATTTATCAAATCCTTAAAAGATAGTCCGGCTGAGCGTATTCTAATTGTCGGTCACGGTGCTAATCTCACTGCCAGTATTCGTACTCTTCTAGGATATAAAGAACCACTTCTTCGCAAAGATGGCGGTCTAGCAAATGCCAGCCTGACCATTCTAGAAACCAATGATTTTGAAACATTTACTCTCGATACTTGGAATGATACTTCCTATCAATAACAGAACTTGATTTTAGCGTCAAGTTCTTTTTAGTTTTGAAAGATTATCCGTGAATTTCTTGCTTATTTATGATAAAATGGGAGTATCGCAAAAAATGACTCATCGTATTCAATTTTGAGTAAAACTAGGAGGATCCCATGTCAACAGAACATATGGAAGAACTAAATGACCAGCAGATCGTTCGCCGTGAAAAAATGGCTGCGCTCCGTGAACAAGGAATCGATCCCTTCGGAAAACGCTTTGAACGTACTGCAAATTCACAAGAATTAAAAGATAAATATGCTGACCTCGATAAAGAACAATTACATGATAAAAACGAAACAGCTACTATCGCAGGACGCTTGGTCACCAAACGTGGTAAAGGTAAAGTAGGTTTTGCACACCTTCAAGACCGCGAAGGTCAAATCCAAATCTACGTTCGTAAGGATGCTGTCGGTGAAGAAAACTACGAAATCTTCAAAAAAGCAGACCTTGGTGATTTTCTTGGTGTCGAAGGTGAAGTGATGCGTACAGATATGGGAGAACTCTCTATCAAGGCTACTCACATCACACACTTGTCTAAAGCACTTCGCCCACTTCCTGAGAAATTCCACGGTTTGACAGATGTTGAAACAATTTACCGTAAACGTTACCTCGACTTGATTTCTAACCGTGAAAGCTTTGAGCGCTTTGTCACTCGTTCAAAAATCATCTCTGAAATCCGTCGTTACCTTGACCAAAAAGGTTTCCTTGAAGTGGAAACACCTGTTCTTCACAACGAAGCTGGTGGTGCTGCTGCCCGTCCATTTATCACACACCACAATGCCCAAAATATTGACATGGTGCTTCGTATCGCTACTGAGCTTCACTTGAAACGCCTTATCGTGGGTGGTATGGAACGTGTCTATGAAATCGGCCGTATCTTCCGTAACGAGGGAATGGATGCTACTCATAACCCTGAGTTTACTTCTATCGAAGTTTACCAAGCTTATGCAGACTTCCAAGACATCATGGACTTGACTGAAGGTATTATCCAACACGCTGCTAAATCAGTCAAAGGTGATGGCCCAGTTAACTATCAAGGTACTGAAATCAAAATCAACGAACCATTCAAACGTGTTCACATGGTTGATGCTATCAAGGAAATTACTGGTGTAGATTTCTGGCAAAATATGACTTTTGAAGAAGCAAAAGCTATCGCTGCTGAGAAGAAAGTTCCAGTTGAGAAACACTACACTGAGGTTGGTCACATCATCAATGCCTTCTTTGAAGAGTTTGTTGAAGAAACCTTGATCCAACCAACCTTTGTCTATGGCCATCCAGTAGCTGTATCTCCACTGGCTAAGAAGAATCCTGAAGACGAACGCTTTACTGACCGTTTCGAGCTCTTCATCATGACTAAGGAGTACGGTAATGCCTTTACTGAGCTCAACGACCCAATCGACCAACTTAGCCGTTTCGAAGCCCAAGCTAAAGCTAAAGAACTTGGTGACGATGAAGCGACAGGCATCGACTACGACTACATCGAAGCTCTTGAATACGGTATGCCACCAACAGGTGGTTTGGGAATCGGTATTGACCGTCTCTGCATGCTCCTCACTGATACAACTACTATCCGTGATGTATTGCTCTTCCCAACAATGAAATAATACTCTTCGAAAATCAAATTCAAACCACGTCAGCGTTGCCTTGCCGTACTCAAGTACAGCCTGCGGCTAGCTTCCTAGTTTGCTCTTTGATTTTCATTGAGTATAAGCTCTTATCCTCTGGCTCTTGCCAGGGGATTTTTTGATGCAAAAAGAGACTGAGTAAAAACTCAATCTCTACTTTTCACTTCTTTGGTTGCTACATCTTCTCCAAACCATTTCTGGCTGATTTCCTGGAACTTTCCTTCTTGGTATAGTTGAATAAAGGCTTGGTTTAAAGCTTGTAGTAATCTTTTGTCAGCAGGTCTAACTCCGACTGCAAAAGATTCACTTTCAAATCCAGCTGAAAAGACATTATAGTCATTTAATATCCCCTCAGACTGAAGGTAATAATTAGCATACACTCGGTCAATCAACAAGGCATCAATACGGTCATTCTTCAAATCAATCACAGCTTCATTGAAACTCTGGTATTGATTGGCCTTCTGGTCTTTGACACGATTTTTCAGTAAATCTGGCTGGGCTTCAAAGTCTAAATAACCAGAGGAACCGGCTTGGGCTCCCAAGGTCTTATCCTTCATATCCTCTACTGAATGAATTTGCCGGCTTTTCTTAGCAACCAGAACCTGCTGATTTTCCATATATGGAATGCTAAAGGCAACCTTTTCTCGGCGTTCATCAGTGGCAGAATAGCCATTCCAGATGGCGTCTATGGTTCCATTCTGCAGTTCCGTCTCCTTCATATCCCAGTCGATTGGCTGAAATTGAACCTTAAAGCCTAATTTTTCAGAGACTGCTTGTGCTAAATCAATATCAAAGCCTGTATATTGACCATTCTTTTCTTCAAATCCCATAGGTACGAAAGTATTATCAAAACCAATAGTAATGCTCCCCTGCTCTTGATACTTATCCCAGTTATCCTGCTTTGGATCACTAGCCTTCTGAGTACAGGCCGTTAAAAAGAGAGTCAGGAGCGAAACCAACACTAAAGCAATTTTCTTATTAGTCATTGGCACCTCCTACTTGGGCTCAACCTTGAGAATCTGATCTGCGATATTTTCAGCGAATTGTAAATCGTGGGTAACGACAATCTGGGTCATGCCAAGTTCCCTATTTTGCAAGATTAGTTTTTCCACTTCCAAGCGCAATTCTGGATCCAGAGCAGAAGTTGGTTCATCGTAACCAATGATTTCTGGGTCAATCATCATAGCACGCGCCAAGGCCACCCGTTGCTTTTGCCCACCAGATAGTGAGAAAGGATAGGCATCTGCATGACCAGCCAATCCTAACTGTTCCAAAAGACCTCGCGCCTTCTGCTCAGCCTCATCCTGCTTCATTCCCATAGTTTTCACAGGTGATAAAGTCAAATTATCTAAAACTGATAAATGAGGGAAAAGTTGAAAATCTTGGAATACAAATCCCAGTAGATTTCGCTTTTCCAATTCATCCAGCTCTAAAGGTTCTCCATTATAAAAGATTTGCCCTGAATCAATGGTTTCAAGACCCGCAAGCATACGTAAGAGGGTTGTCTTACCTCCACCAGAAGGCCCAACAATAGCCAGGATTTGCTTTTCAGGAATACTTAGACTAAAATCAGACAGGATTTGTTTGTCTCCAAATTTCTTATTGATATTTCGTAATTCTAACATGGCTGCCTCCTATCTATAGTAACTGTACTTCTTCTCAACTTTTTTGGAAATAATTGTCACAATACCAATCAAAATTAAGTAAATGGCTCCTGCCAAGAACATAGGAACCAGGCTAGCATCACGGTTGGCAGCTGTTCGACTAGCCAAGATAAGGTCTGAAATTCCGAGAGCATAGACCAAGGACGTATCCTTGACCAAACTCATAACTTCATTAAATACGCTAGGAAGAACAATCTTGGTCACTTGGGGCAAGATAATATAGCGAACTGTGTCAAAAGGACTAAACTTCAAAACCTTAGCAGCTTCATATTGACCTTTAGGAATGGTATCAATCCCCCCACGGAAGATCTCAGCAAAGTAAGCCGCATAATTGAGAACAAAAGCAATGATGGCCGCAGGAAGGCGATCCAAACGAATCCCAATACTTGGGAGCACATAATAGATAAAAATCAATTGCAAGAGCAAGGGGGTGCCTCGCATGATCCAGATATAAATGTTAATCAGATAATGGAGGAGCTTCCAATGGACTTGCAAGGCAAAGGCAATCAAAACGCCCAAGGGAATAGAAAAAATCAAGACCAGTGCAAAAACCTGCAAAGTCATGCTTGCACCGCTCAATAAACTCGGTAATATCTCAAACAAATAAGACATACTGACACCTCCTAAAAATAATTGTTCCTATTATAGCATAAATAAACTAAATAACCAACCATTTTTGTAAAAAAATTCTTTTTTTAACAGAAACAGTGTAGTTTTTTGAATCTAGAATAGAACAACACAACTTCTAAAACCTTGTTAGACATTTGATACTCTTCAAAAATCTCTTCAATCCACATCACCTTCCATCTGCAACCTCACAACATTGTTTTGAGCAATCTGCGGTTAGCTTCCTAGTTTGCTCTTTGATTTTCATTGAGTATGATTTGAATTCCCTAATCGATTTGTCCATATTCTATTCCACTCTACTATACTTTATAAGTAAAAAGAAAGGACGAATTTTTGCCCTTTCTCGATCTTATCTTCTATTTGTTACAGTTAACTTGACTGATAATTAGAGTTTTATCTTACTTATTTAAGATGGATTGTCTTTTTTGTTTCGTGCCAATCTCAGAGCACGATTTGGATTGAGACGATTAAATAGTTCTTCCAATTTCTTTTCATTCCAAACATCTGCGGCGGAAACAAAGTTGCCATCCGCATCTCGGAAAGATATCGGTTTATCTCCCATATCAGTCTCCTAGTCTACAAATTCAAACTCAAATTTACCAATGCGGACCAAGTCACCATCTTTAGCACCACGCGCACGAAGGGCTTCATCAACCCCCATACCACGAAGCTGGCGGGCAAATTTCATGACTGATTCGTCACGATCAAAGTTGGTCATATTAAAGAGTTTCATGAGTTTTTCACCAGAAAGTACCCATGTCGCATCGTCATCACGACTAATTTCAAAGGCTTTCTCTTCCTCGTCAAATCCATAGTAGGCTTCCTCTTCCATATCTGACTCGTCATAGAGCAAGAATTCTGGTGTCTTGTCTAACAATTCAGCTGTAGCATCCAAAAGCGTAGCTAGACCTTGCTTGGTCAAACCAGATATTGGGAAAATAGCTGGTAACTCTTCAAATTCATCATAGTTTTCAGCTAATTTTTTCTTGAATTCTACAAGATTTTCCTGACTCTCAGGCATATCCATTTTGTTAGCTACAATAATCTGTGGACGCTCCATGAGGCGAAGATTGTATGACTCCAACTCTTTATTGATGGCAAGATAATCCTCATAAGGGTCACGGCCTTCGCTAGCTGACATATCAATGATATGCAGAATGACACGTGTACGCTCAATGTGACGGAGGAACTGGGTTCCCAAACCAACACCTTGACTAGCCCCTTCAATCAAACCTGGTAAATCAGCTACTGCAAAGGATTCACCTGATTGGGTACGAACCATACCTAAATTTGGCACAATAGTGGTAAAGTGGTAGGCACCAATTTTAGGTTTAGCTGAGGTAATAACACTTAAAAGGGTTGATTTCCCTACTGATGGGAAACCCACTAAACCAACATCCGCAAGGATTTTAAGTTCCAATTGTAACTCACGTTCCTGACCTGGTTCTCCATTTTCAGAGATTTCTGGTGCAGGATTTTTTGGTGTCGCGAAACGAATATTTCCACGTCCACCACGACCACCGTGAGCAACGATAAATTCTTGACCATGTTCAATCAAATCTGTCAAAACCTTGCCAGTCTCTGCATCACGAACAGTTGTACCTTGTGGTACTCGAACTCTAAGGTCCTCTGCACCACGACCATGCATCCCCTTGGTCATTCCTTTTTCCCCAGAATCAGCCTTGAAATGGCGATTGTAGCGGAAATCCATCAAGGTACGCAAACCTTCGTCTACAACGAAGACCACATTACCTCCACGACCACCGTCACCACCCCAAGGACCGCCATTAGGGACATATTTTTCACGGCGAAAGGCAACCATGCCATCGCCACCATTACCAGCCTTGACCTTAATCTTGGCTGTATCTAAAAACATACTCATTTTTTCTTCTCACTTTAAAAAAGGGCTGGGAAATCCCAGTCACTAAATTTTCTTGAATCTATTTTATAGATTACTGAGGGCACCAATTGCAGTTGCAAAAATTCCCAATAAACTTGCTACTAGCATGATAAGCACAATAAGCAAGGTTAATTTCTCGAACATCGTTTTTTTACGTTTTCCATTATCTCCAAATGCCATTTTTTTCTCCTTCGTTACATTCTATTTTCTATTATCTTAGCATGAATTCAGCTAGTTTTCAATAGTCAGTTGCTACTGGTGCGATAATCCATAAAATGATATAAGCTACAATTCCCGCTCCGTAACAGCAAGCAAGGACACCCCAAATGACTCGAACGATAGTTGGATCCATATCTAGATAATGGGCCACTCCGGCACAAACACCAGCAATCTTTTTGTCACGCCCACTTCTCATTAATTGTTTTTTCATAGCTGTTCCTCTTTCTATTCTTCATGGTCTTTCCAATAATCTCTTATGCTGATTAACTGTGTTTTTGAAGCCTTCAGCATGCGTCTAGAGCCTTTTACGGGTACAGCAACCACCTGTTGCGGAAGATACAAAACTGTTTTAAAAATACGCTGACTGACCGTGTCATCTTTTGCTAAATCTTTCTGGAAGTTATTTGAAATAATGGCATCCAGATAAAACTCATGCACCCGTTTTCCAAAGTTCTCTGCTGAAATCTCGTACAGTTTTTCTGATAAGGTATGCTCATTCATATCTGGCGTTGCAATCAGGGCTTCTAAAATGGCTCCAGCCAAATCATGTTCACCGTAGTACAAGGTTCCAAACATCTTATCATTGATCAGATTGTCCAGATAAGGATTTCCATGAGCAATAACTGGAGTTCCACTGGCCAAGCTTTCCAAGTATGTCAAACCTTGCGTCTCACTTGTCGATGCTGAGATAAAGAAATCCGCCGCCTTATAGTAAAGAGCCGTCTCACTAGGAGCAATCATTCCTGTAAAGATAACTGAGTCTTGAATCTCTAATTTGTGGGCTTGCTCTTTGAGGTCATTCAGATAAGGCCCATCCCCAGCAACTACCAGTTTAACCTTGTCTTCCTCTTTCAGAACTTCTGCAAAGGCTGCTAATACTGCTTGAATATTTTTTTCATAAGAAATTCTGGAAAGACTCAGCAACATCTGTTCATCATCTTGAATCTCTAATTTACTACGCAGTTCTTTTAGATTTTCTTGCTTGATTTCTGGACGCTCAAACTTGGCTAATTCAATCCCAGTTGGAATAACCCTTTTTTCAACCTTGACCTTATAGTCAGATAGCAAGTCACGGACAATCTCACTCGGACAAATCACCCCATCCACGTCATGCAGGAAACCTCTGACCAGATACTTGACCATGCTAGGACGAATCAACATCCCCTTGGCAATATAATGCACATAGTCTTCGTATTGGGTGTGATAGGTATGAATAACGGGAATCTTCAATTCACGGGCAATCCAAATCCCCAACAGGCCAAGAGAAAATTCTGTCTGAGTATGGATGATATCCAGCTGATACTGTTTAGCAATTTCAAGCGCCTTACTGAATCCTCGATAGGCAAAGCGGCGATCCTTAAAAGCAAAGAAGGGAACACTTGGAATGCGGATAATTTGCCAATCTTCATAACGATTGACATCCTTATCTGTCGTTGTAAAGATAAAAACGACATGGCCTTGCTTTTCAAGTTCTGTTTTCAAGGTTCGAATACTGGTCGCAACACCTGAAACCTGAGGAAAATAGGTATCTGTAAATAAACCAATTCGCATAGATTACCTCACTTTTTACTTTCTCCCTAAAGCGGCTTGTTTCTCATAAAAGTCCAACCAGATTTGTAACAGATGCTCTTCTGAATACTCTCTGGAAATATTCTTAGCTTTTTCTTTGAGGTCTTTCAAGGCAGCAGGATTTGCTTGATATTCTAAAATAGCCTCTTTCATCTCTTCTCTATCTGCTGTCGCCCGATAATTTCCCTCTAAAATCACCTTATAAAGATTCAAATCACGTAGCATAATAGGAGCCTCACAACTGGCCGCTTCTAAGATAGTCATCGGAAAGAGTTCATTGTAACTAGGCAACAAGAACAGGTCTGCTAGAACATACAATTCGCGCATCCGCTCTGGTGACACGATACCTGGAAAAATCAAATTCTTAGGGGGATTTTCCATTATTTTCTTGTAGCGCTCATAACCATCTGTCATGCCACCAAAAGAGAAACCACCAGCCCAGATAAAGGTAATCTGAGGCAATTCCTCAGCCAGACGGATAAAATCATCAATCCCTTTGCGTTTCTGAACTTGACCAGCACCTACTACGATAAACTGATTCTCACTAAGACCTAGCTCTGTTCGCAGTCTCGCTACCTCTTCTTGTGGAAGGGGATGCCATTTTTCCTTGTTGACAAAGTTAGGAATATAGGTCACTTTTTCACGTGGAATACCTGCTGCCACCAAATCCTCAATAAACATAGGATTAACAACAACCAAGTGCTCCATCCGGTTGTAAAAAGAAAATACATAGCGTTTGACAATTCCCTTTAAGAAAAATGGAATTTTCAAACTCCCCTCAAGTGTATCAGGTAAAAAATGCACATAGCCAATTTTTCTCCCTGAGCGTTTCTTTTGGAATGTTGATAAATAATAGGGGAAATCAATCGTATGAAAGTGAGTCACATCGGCCTCGATTGGAAGATTTTCTGTAACAATCAATTGGTCCTTGGCATCACGGTGAAGAAGACGAACTAATTCACGGTAAGCACCTGAAACTCCTTGTCCTGCTACTTTCTCACTTGAACTCAACATATTGATGCGTAATTTCTTTTTTTCCATAACTACTATTATATCATTTTCTTTGAATAAAATCAGCAAAAGAAAGGAGAGACTAGAGGAAAAGAGGGGGAAATTTCCTTGCTTTTCCAATAATCTCTCACATGCTTTTATATGTTTACTTAATGCCTAGGGCAATGCGTGCATAGCGACTCATTTTTTCAACTGTCCAGGCTGGATACCAAACCAATTTAACTTCAGTATCCGTTACTTCTGGCACCTCTGTCATGGCATCATAAATCTGATCCGTCAAAAGGTCTGCTAGGGGACAACCCATAGTTGTCAAAGTCATATCAATCTCTGTTTGCCCTGTGTCGCCGTCAAAACGAATCTCATAAATCAAACCAAGATTGACAATATCGATTCCCAACTCAGGGTCGATGACTTCTTCCAAGGCTGTTAAAATTCGTGTTTTGATATTTTCAATTTGCTCTTCTGTATAAGCCATATTCATCCTCACTCTTAGTCTTCAATAAAATCACGA
Source organism: Streptococcus sp. 20925_1_69 (assembly GCF_041432365.1). Lineage (GTDB taxonomy): Bacteria > Bacillota > Bacilli > Lactobacillales > Streptococcaceae > Streptococcus. The sequence continues at coordinate 42,715 of NZ_JAPVZL010000001.1, read as the reverse complement.
AGCGGTTTGCTGCGACTTGGTTGGCGTAGTTTTCTCAAAGCCTTGGCTTCAATCTGACGGATACGCTCGCGAGTCACGTTAAAGACTTTCCCCACATCTTCAAGGGTGCGCATTTTTCCATCATCTAGACCAAAACGGAGACGCAGAACATTTTCTTCACGGTCTGTAAGAGTATCCAAAACCTCATCCAACTGCTCACGCAAGACAATACGAGTTGTATAGTCCACTGGATTTTCAATCACTTCATCTTCAATAAAGTCCCCAAGGTGACTATCATCCTCTTCACCGATAGGTGTTTCAAGGGATACCGGTTCTTGGGCAATCTTCAAGATTTCACGAACCTTATCAGGGGTCATATCCATACGTTCAGCGATTTGTTCTGGTGTTGGATCTTGCCCCAATTCTTGAAGGAGATTACGCTGTTCACGAACCAATTTATTGATGGTTTCAACCATGTGAACTGGGATACGAATGGTACGAGCTTGATCCGCAATGGCACGAGTGATAGCCTGACGAATCCACCAGGTTGCATAAGTTGAGAACTTGAATCCTTTAGAATAGTCAAACTTGTCAACCGCCTTCATCAAGCCCATGTTCCCTTCTTGAATCAAATCAAGGAACTGCATACCACGACCAACATAGCGTTTAGCAATAGAAACAACCAAACGAAGGTTAGCTTCTGCCAGACGTTGTTTGGCTTCGATATCGCCGGCTTCAACAGCCAGTGCCAATTCTTTTTCCTCTTCATTGGTCAAGAGAGGTACGACACCAATTTCTTTCAAGTACATACGAACAGGGTCATTAACCTTAGCCGAAGTTGACCCAATCAAGTCCTCATCACTGAGTTCTGGTTCTTCTTCCGCACTAAGAACACGCGCACTTGGATTTCCTTCGTTATCTGTGATAGAAATTCCTGCATCTTGAATCCGTTGCAAGAGATCTTCAATCCCATCAGCGTCCAAGGTAAAAGGAACGACAAGACTAGCATTGATTTCATCATCTGTTGCTGTCCCTTTTTGCTTATGATTACGGATAAATTCTGCTACTTGTACGTCAAATGTTGTTACTTCTTTTTGTTTTGTTACCATTATTACTCCATTCTTCTCTTTTGGGAAATTAAACGTTCCAATTCTTCTAAGGCTGTGTCGGTATCTCCTACATGGCTAGCTTCCTGCACCTTCTTTTTGATTCTCATATTGTCCTGATTCAAGAGAGCCTTGTTTCGAGTCATTTCTACTTCACTAAGTTCCTGCGGTGACATCTCAGCAGGCAAATCCTGAGCTAAGACTTGGTACCAAGATCTTTCAACTTCCTCTGTCTGTTCTGCTAAAACTTCCGGAGGAAGATTGCCATACTGACCAAGCAAGTCATATAAGACCTGAAATTCAGGTGTGTCAAATGAAAAGTCTTCTCGCAAGCGGTAATCGTTCAAAACAAGAGGGGATTCCATCATTCGATAAAGTAGATGAGCTTCTGCCCTCATAATAGCCGATAACTGCTTGGTGACAGGCATAGTGATTGACGTCGGTCTGGAAATTCCTTCCATGCGATTCTGCCTTTGTGCCTGACGGCTTTCATTAACAATCTGCTCAATCTGGGCATAATCAAAGGACGCCAGACTGTCAGCTAAAATATGAATATAGCTGTTTTGAGCAGTAATAGACTTTTCTCGAACAATCAAGGGAGCTATTTTTTCAATAAACTCAATCTGGGCCTGCAGATTTTCACTGTTTTCAGGCTTGTACTGGTGAATGTAAAACTCAATCGGACTAATACGAGTTTTCGTTAATAGATAGGCCAAGTCTTCTGGTCCATTTTTTTGTAGATACTCATCTGGATCCAAGTTATCAGGCATGCTGACAATTTGCACAGGCATCTCACCAATTTCATCCAAGGCTTTCAATGTCGCAGCTTGCCCAGCCTTATCGCCATCGTAAACAAGAACCAACTTCTTGGTTAACCTTTTGAGATGCTCAACATGCTCACGACTCAAGGCTGTTCCCATGGACGCTACAGCATTTTCGATTCCAGCCCGATAGGCTGCAATGACATCCATGAATCCTTCCATCAGGTAAATCTCACTGGCTTTACCAGAAGATTTTTTTGCCCTATCCATATGATATAATTCGTAACTTTTGTTAAAAATTGCAGTCGATCGGCTATTTTTATACTTAGAAGTTTGTGAATCCGTTTTCTGCCAGATACGACCTGAGAAGGCAATGACCTTTCCCTGGTCATTTGTCAGGGGAAACATAATCCGATTGTGAAAGGTGTCTACAAATTGATTTGCATCCGAGAGATAAAACAGTCCTGAATCTAGGAAATCCTCATCACGATACTGACCAGACAAACGTTGATAGAGATAGTTTCGTTCTGAAGGTGCTAAACCAATCCGAAAATGCTTGAGCACTTCATCTGTCAAACCACGCTGATAAAGGTAGTTTCTGGCCTCCTCCCCCATGGTCGTTGTCATGAGAATAGCATGATAAAATTTAGCCGCATCTTCGTGCATATCATAAAGAGATTGGTGAGGCGAGGCTGGCTTCTGCTCACTATAAAGCGGTTTTTCCACCTCTATCCCAACACGCTGACCTAAGATTTGGACAGCCTCCATAAAAGTAATCCCTTGATACTCCTCGATGAATTTAAAGACATCACCTGAGCGACCACAACCAAAACAGTGGTAAAACTGCTTGTCCTCTACAACGTTGAAAGAAGGTGTTTTTTCACCATGAAAAGGACAGAGCCCTAGATAGTTCCGTCCTGCCTTTTGTAAAGAAATCACATCTCCTATGACTTCCACAATGTTGGCATTGTTTTTGATTTCTTCAATGACTTGTTTGTCAACCATACACAATACCTCCATGTTATCATAGTTTACTTTATATAGTATACTTTATTTCAGAAAAAAAGTAAACCATTTCACTCATTTTCCCTACTTTATTCAAAGAGCTGATAATAATCAGAGATTTTCATTTTTGCTTTTTCTTCTTGTTTCAAATCTTGGATAATTCGTCCTTCTTTCATAACAATCAAGCGATTACCATATTTGAGAGCATCTTCCATATGATGAGTAATCATAAGCGCTGTCAGCTGGTCTTTCTTGACAAATTCATCCGTCAATTCCATGAGGGCAACACTTGTCTTTGGATCAAGGGCTGCAGTATGCTCGTCTAACAAGAGTAATTCAGGACGCTTCAAGGTTGCCATCAAGAGACTCAGGGCCTGTCTTTGCCCACCTGATAAGAACTCAATTGGCGTATTCAAGTGTTTCTCAAGACCATTTCCTACTTTTTCAATGGTTGACTGAAATTCATCCTTATAACTAGTCAAGCGTCGTGGAAATAGTCCACGCTTTTCACCACGAAACTTGGCAATCAAAAGATTTTCAGCCACTGTCATACGAGGAGCTGTTCCCATCTTTGGATCTTGGAAGACTCGAGACAGATACTTAGCCCGCTTCTCTGGTGAAAACTTGGTAACATCCTCACCTAAAATACGGATGGTTCCACTGGTTAATGATAAAGTTCCTGCAATAGTGTTAAAGAGGGTTGATTTCCCAGCACCATTTCCACCTAAAATCGTGATAAAGTCCTGTTCAAAAATTTTTAAGGAAACATCATTTAAAATAATCTTCTCTTCATCAAAGCCATTTTTAACGATTTTGGTTGCATTTTTTAATTCTACAATTGCTGTCATTTGCTTAATTTGGCTCCTTTCAAGATTGTTTGCTTAAATGTTGGAATCATGAGGCAGACTGCTAAAATCACGGCGCTGTACAAACGAAGGTAACTTGTATTAAAGCCAAGCGCAATAACTGCCCACACTAAGAATTGATAGGCAATAGAACCTACAACGATGGTAACCAAACGCTCTGCCAAGCTCAAACTCTTGAAGATGACTTCTCCAATAATCAAACTTGCAAGACCTACAACGATAACCCCAATTCCTCGAGATACATCGGCATACCCTTCTTGCTGGGCAATGAGAGCTCCTGCAAGGGCAATCACACCATTTGATAAGACCAAGCCCATAAGCTCCATGCGTCCAGTATGAATCCCGAAACTTCTAGCCATATCAGGATTGTCACCTGTAGCAATATAGGCCTGTCCGAGTTTAGTGTCCAAGAAAAAGAGCATGAGAGCAATAACAATACTCACAAAGATGAGACCTGTCAAGAGTTGGTTCAAGTCTGAATCAAAAGGTAAAACATCCTGAATTTGCTTAGTTCCAAGCAAGCCTAAATTTGCACGCCCCATAATCAAGAGCATGATAGAGTGACAAGAAGTCATCACCAAAATCCCTGAGAGCAAAGTTGGAATCTTCCCTTTTGTATAAAGAAGTCCTGCTGCCATTCCAGCCAAACAACCAGCTCCAACAGCAACAAGTGTCGCTAAAAAGGGATTCACACCTTTCGTTATCAGAGTGACAGCAACAGCTCCCCCAAGAGGGAAGGAACCTTCTGTTGTCATATCTGGAAAGTTCAAAATCCTAAATGTCATAAAGATTCCCAGACCTAAAATAGCCCAGACAAATCCTTGAGAAATAATAGATAGTATCATCTGTTTCTTAACCTTTTCTATACGATTTCTATTGTAAAAAATTGGAGGAGATGTCCCCAACTCCTCCATTGTAGATTATTCAATCACTTGTCCTGCTTCTTTAAGAACAGATTCAGGAATCGTAATACCTAGCTCTTGTGCCAATTTTTTATTAATCACTGACTTACCAGTTGAAAAAACATTGACTGGAGTATCAGCTGGTTTTGCACCTTTCAAGACTTGTGCAATCATTTTACCAGTTGCCACACCAAGGTCATGTTGGTCAACTACAACTGATGCCAAGCCACCTGCTTCTACCATGGCAGTTGCGCTTGGGTAGATTGGTTTTTTAGCTGATTGATTGCTTGATACAACTGTTGAAAATGCAGATGCAATGGTGTTGTCGATTGGAACCCAGATAGCATCAACCTTGCTAGTCATAACATTGACTGTTGAAGCAATTTCATTTGTTGAAGGAACTGCAAATGTTTCCACTGTCAAACCTGCTTTTTCAGCAAAAGCCTTAAATTCTTCTACCTGTGTTTTTGAGTTGTCTTCGCTACTTGAGTAAAGAGCTCCGATTGTTTTCACATTTGGTGTCAAAGCTTTAATGAGTTCAACTTGTTGTTGAGCTGGATTATGGTCAGATACCCCTGTGATGTTGCCACCTGGTTTTTTCAAATCTTTGACCAAGTTAGCACCAATTGGGTCTGTAATAGCAGCCATGATAACTGGTAGGTCTTTTGTGGCACTAGCCAAACCTTGAGCAGCTGGTGTTGCAATACCAACCACAAGGTCATTCCCATTTGCAACCAATTGTTTACTCATTGTCGCAACCTTACTTTGGTCACCTTCTGAGTTCATAAAGTCAATCTTCAACTGGTCATCTTTATAACCTTCTTCTGCAAGTCCATCTTGAATCCCTTTATAAATCAAGTCAAGAGATGGATGGCTCACAAACTGAAGGACACCAACTTTGGCAACTTTCTTCTCATTCTTAGCTTCTGGTTTATTCATTGAAGAGTAAATCAAGCTTCCTGCTACTAAGACTGCTAATGCAGCGATAATTCCAATTAAACGTTTATTTTTCATTCTATTTCTCCTTTTTTATTCCTTTAAAATACTTCACTTATCTAATAATCTTCGAAAATCTCTTCAAACCACGTCAGCGTCGCCTTACCGTAGCTATGGTTACTGACTTCGTCAGTTCTATCCACAACCTCAAAGCAGTGCTTTGAGCAACCTGTGGCTAGCTTCCTAGTTTGTACTTTGATTTTCATTGAGTATAAACAAGCGACGCCATCGTTTTCTTTCCATACTAACCTCCATCAAAAAAAGTCCTCACACAAAAAACTTGTGTGAGGACGTCAATGCGCGGTACCACCTCAATTATAGGGAATTTCCCTATCGCTCTGTCTCGCAATAACGAGATGCACTGTAAGGTGTGCTCACCGAATTTTTATGATTTCAAATTCTAAATAACATTCAGCCCAATTTTCATCATCACCACTTATCTGTTTTCAGCTACCACAGACTCTCTAAAAAGTTTATATGATTACTTTTCTGAATGGTTAAATTATATCATTTTTCAACTACTTGTCAAGACTCTTTTAGCATTTTTTTGAACTATTCAAAAACTTCCCCTATAGAAAAGAGGAAGTTTGATAGGTATCAGCCTGAATTACGCAATCCTGTCGCAATTCCGTTGATGGTTGTATGGATTAATTTTTCTTGATCGCTTGATAATTCTCCTCGGCGTTGACGTTTAATCAACTCCAACTGGATATAGTTAAGGATATTAAAGTAAGGCATACGGTAATCTAAACTGGCTTTTAGATATGGATTTTCAGCCAAAAGTTCATCATAACCTTCGATAGCCAAGATGACTTCCTTGGTAACTTGCCATTCATTTAGAATAGTCTCATAAATTGCTTTTACTTGATCATCTTCACAAAGTTTGGCATATTCAAAAGCAATGTTCATATTTGATTTTGACAAGACCATATCAACATTTGAAAGGAGTGATTGGAAGAAAGGCCAGTTTTGATACATATCTCGTAGGATAGCGATATTCTCAGGATTTTTATCAATAAATTCCTTGAAGCTTGATCCGACACCATACCATCCAGGGAACATGACACGACTTTGAGACCATGAGAAGACCCAAGGGATGGCTCTCAAACCACCGATTTCAGTAATAGTCTTACGAGCGGCTGGACGAGAACCGATATTAAAGCTTGAAATCGCCTTGATTGGACTTGACTCGAAGAAATAATCATAGAAATGATCATTTCCAAAGACCAAATCACGGTAGATATCGTAACTACGGTCCACCACTTGGTCCATAATAGCTTCGTAACGATTTGAGGTATTGGTATCGCTCTTCTTCTGAGTAATCATACGATTAATGGCTGCAGATACTAGCATTTCAAGATTATAGTAGGCAGCGTCTTTGTTACCGTATTTATTCCCAATTACTTCACCCTGCTCCGTCAAACGGATACGATCCTTGATAGACTTAAGCGGTTGAGATGTGATGGCTTCATAGGTTGGTCCACCACCACGACCGACAGTCCCACCGCGACCATGGAAGAAGGTAACCTTAACGCCAAATTCATCTCCTATAGCAGTCAATTGTTGTTGAGCCTTGTAGAGGGTCCAACATGATGATAGGTAGCCACCATCTTTATTACTGTCAGAGTAGCCTAGCATGATTTCTTGGTAGTTATTACGTGAAGCAATCCATTTCTTGGCAAGAGGAAGAGAAAGGTATTCTCTCATGGTTTCTTCTGAATGGTCCAAGTCCTCGATTGTTTCAAAGAGAGGAACAATTTGGACACGAGCTCTTTCTTTATCAACTAAGCCTACTTCTTTTAGCAAGATAGCTAATTCCAGCATGTCTGATACGCTGGTTGCATGTGAAATGATAGTCTGACGAATAACATCATCTCCCAACTTATCTTTCAACTTACGAGCAGCCTTAAAGATGGCCAATTCTTTTTCAAGTAACTCTGATTTTTCAACATGAGTGGCAGAAAGAATACGTGGATCTTCTTCTAATTCTTTCAAAAGGAGCTGGCATTTTTCTTCTTCACTTAGTTCGCTATAACGCGAATGAATTCCTGCTGATTTCAAGAGTTCAGCTACACAGGCCTCATGAACACTAGAATCTTGACGCATATCAATAGATGCCAAATAGAAACCAAAAATTTCAACTGCTTGAATCAGCTCAACAAAATCACCAGAAATCAGTGCTTCACCCTTGTTTTCCAAGAGGGAATCACGAATGGTAATTAAATCCTTATAAAAATCATTAGCTGTTTCATAGCGAGCTCCAACTTCCTTATCCTCAATCAGATAAGTTTTTGTTGCTTGGATTTTTGATTGAATATCAAACAAGGCACGACGGTATAGCTCTTTTTCACGGTAAATCGAGTTATCCTTAGACTGACGAGCCATTTCTCTGACTTGCTTGCTTACATTGACAATACTGGTTGAGAGAGAGAACTCACGATAAAGTTGGTAAATCTTTTCATCATAGTAATTCATGATGACTTCACACTGGGTCATAGCAGATTGTTTTAAAGTATCTGCTGTAACAAAAGGATTACCATCACGGTCTCCACCAATCCACATTCCCATGGTAATTGGTTTAGGGTGTTTCAACTCCAAACCATATTTTTTAGCCAGACGCTTGTACTCAGCAGTCAAATGAGGAACTGCCTTCAGGAATGAACTATTATAGTACTCCATGACATTCGTGATTTCATTGGTTACTTTCAATTTCTTTTCACGAATCATGTCTGTCTGCATGATAATCTCAATATAACGACGGAGATCATTATGCCATTTTTCCTTATTAATCAAGCCTAATTTCACATCACGGTACTTACGCAAGAGGGTATGGATATGATTAGTCAAATCCAACATACTCTTACGTTGAACTTGTGTTGGATGGGCTGTCAAAACAGGGACAACATTCAAGTGTTCTAGAATTTCAACCGCATTTTCTTTTTCTGCAACCATTTTGATTGTTGCTGACAACTTACCAAGATAATCTTGATCGATATTATTTTGATGGTTAATTTCATAAGCTAAATCCACATCTTCTGAAATATTAATCAAGAGGGGCAAGATAGAGAAATAGCGTGAAATATAAGCCATTTCATCATTTGACAGACTAGTAACCAATTGGTTCAAGCCTTGATAATCTTCTTGAGTTGACAATTCTTTCAACTGCATGATTTTTTCAAAAGTCTCTGGGGCAAGCATGTTTTTAGTGATATCTTCTAACAATTCTGTTAAAATCAGTACTTCTTCTTGCACGACAGCTTTATTACTATAGTTTTCTAATTTTTGAAGAGACATAGGTAATCCTTTCCACTATCAGCTCTACATATAGTTTGAGGAGTGAGCTTCTAACTCCTCATACAATTGAGCACGCTTTTCACTTGCATCAATATTTAAGACAAAGGCGATGGCTACAGACAAGACTAGGAGACTGTTCCCTCCCTGCGATAAGAAAGGGAAAGTTACTCCTGTCGAAGGAATAATACCAGAAATTCCGCCGATATTGACAAATACCTGTACCAACATCATCCCTCCAACCCCAATCGCCATCATGGAATTAAAGGGATTCTTAGCTCGAATTCCTACTAGAATAATTCGCAAAATAAGGAAAAAGACAAGTGCTAAAATCAAGCCGGCTCCCACAAATCCAAACTCTTCAATGACAATTGAAAATACAAAATCTGTATGGGCCTCTGGTAAATAACCTCGTTTTTCGATTGAATTTCCTAAGCCTAGACCAAACCACCCACCATTCACCATGGCAAAGTAGGAATTGGCGAGTTGGTGACCTGCTCCTGCCAAATCAGCAAAAGGGTTAAAATAAGCACTGAAACGCTTGGCCACATAGCCAAATACTGGAACTTTTGAAAATTTATCAACCCCTATAAAAGAAATAAGTGATAAGGATAGGGCAGAAACTCCCACCAAAATTCCCAAAAAAGCAATAAACCATCTATAAGCGATACCACTAATCGTATACATAATCAAGGCAACCAAAGCTAAAATAGAAGCATTCCCCAAATCTGGGAAAATAGCAAGGCTCCCAATCAGTACAAAGAGAACAAAGCGCCAGTCATTAAAAGCACGAGGAAGCCACTGATTTTGTGTCAAAACTTGAAAATCATAAATAGCTATATCCTCTTGTTGTTTGGAAAATCTATTTGCTAAATACCAAATAATAATAATTTTCAAATATTCGGCTGGCTGAATGGTCAAAGGTCCTACAGAAATCCAGCCGTAGGCTCCATTGACAGGAATACCAATCAAACGAGCCAAAACTAAAAGAATCAGCTCAACGAACATAACGATAAATAAAAGACGTTCATTTCTTAAAAAATTCAGTCTCAACTTATATATCAAGGCAATCAGTATCAAACTAAATATCCAAAATAGTCCCTGACTTCGGACCAAGTGCAGTGCACTTTGGCCTTCTTGAATTAAAATAGCACTGGTTGTCGAATAAACCACAATCAAGCCCAAAATAGATAAAAGTAAGTAAGGAACTAGAATAGAATAATTTAATAGGTGCCTTTTACTAATCTTCATAGTATCACCAATCTAATGAGAACAACACAATTGCTTCCCAAATTCCGTTTGTTTTCTAGTTTTGATTGCTATTATACCATTTTTTCCGAAAGAAAAAAACTCTTATCCATCAGATAGACCATTTTTGTCATAAGAAAAAGAGCACTTGGCTCTTTTCTGTTTTATTCTTTTGATGAACTACTTGAGCTTGAATCTCCGCCACCGATATATTGGGTAAAGATATTTTGGAAGGCTTGGTCCTTAACCTTGATATTGGCTGCTTGCAATTCTTTTCCGATAATGCTTTGAACAAATGTTGAATCATTTTGTTTTTGAGTCAAGATAACAGTTTTTAATTTTTCTTTGTAGTCATCAATATTAGATGATTTTTCTGTTTTCTTAATGAGTTTTACAATGTAATATTGGCTACTGTAAGCTTGTGTGCCAGCGGCTGTGATCACATCAGAAACACCATTTACATCTAAAGCAAAAGCAGCTTTCTTAACTTGTTCTGGTACTTCTGTTGAAGCAGAATCAAAGGTGATTTCTCCACCATTCGCTTTAGTTTTCTCATCTGTTGAATTATCTTTAGCCAATTGAGCAAAGTCCGCATCACTTGCTTTGGCTTTTTCAAGAATTTCTTTGGCCTTGTCTTCATTATCCAAACGGATAATTTGAGCCGTTACATCTGGAGTGTACTCGTCAAATGCTTTCTTATAGGCATCATCTGTCAGTTCAGCTTCTGCTGCCTTCTTAACTGCCAACTCAACCAATTTACTTGTACGAATTTGAGCTTTGCGTGTTTCAAGAGTCATACCTGCTTGTGATAAGACACGTTGGTAGTTCTCACCATATTGTTTTTCTTCTTCAGCAATAGTGTCATTGACTTCTTTGTCATCTACTTCTGAACCGTATTGTTTCTCAAACACTTTTTGGATGGTCAAGTTCAACAACACTTGTTGGGCTGAAGGGTTGCTTTTCACTTGCTCATAAAATTGATGTTCTGTGATGACATCCCCTTTCATGCTGATAAGGTCTGCCCCTTCTGAACCTTTCGAACAAGCTGCTAAAGTTGCTACTGATAATAGTGTAATGGCTCCTGCCAATAATTTTTTCTTCATGTCTACTCCTTTGAGATAAGTGTTACCCTATCTATTTTACTATATTTTCTTAAATTTTTCTGAAAATCATTCGCTGTCAGGCAATTGAACATCTGCTACATTTTTACGAAGCATGAGAATGCCGTCCCCCAGAGGTACTAATGTTGCGGTGAGTCCTGGATTGTCTAAAGTTGCATCAAATAGTCTTTGAAGGCCTCGATAAATTGTTCGCTGGCCACGACGGACTTCCATAATATCCTTGGCAACATCACCACCTTGAAAAATATCATCCAAAACAACCACACCACCAACTTCCAAGTGTTTGAGGATTTCTGGCAGAAAGACGATGTATTTAGACTTGGCTGAATCCATAAAGACGAAATCGTAGGAATCTGTCAGTGTAGATAAGACATCTACTGCATCTCCCTCTAGGAGAGTGATTTGCTTGCGACTGTCAAACTGGGCAAAATTTTCCTTGGCAAAACCAATCATTTCTGGATTGCGATCAATGGTTGTAATCTTGGCATTTGGCGCATGTTCTGCCATCAAGAGGGCTGAAAAACCGATAGCCGTCCCAATTTCCAGAATGTTTTTTGGTTGCATTGTTTCCATGAGAAAACGGAAATAAGCAACCGTTTCATGGGGAATGATGGGAATATTTTCCTTGCGAGCAAAGTCTTCCAGTTCTTTCAAAGAGCCTGTGACTTGCTTTTGACGCTGACGCATCAAGTCCACAATTTCTTCCTTGACAACAGGGCGACGCATATTATGGTTGGCATTTTTACTATACGATTCAACCATCTTATGCCAATCCCAATTTTTCAACAAGGGCTTCAAACTCATTCAAACGACGTTCAAAGACTGCAAAGGCATCGCTGAGGTAATCTTCCTTCTCCATATCAACACCAGCTTTTCTCATGACATTAAGTGGATAGTCAGATTTACCTGCCTTGAGGTAGTCGATATAGCGGTCACGGTCTTCTTGACTACCATGAACAATTTTTTCAGCCAAGGCTGAAGCTGCTGCAAAGCCAGTTGAATATTGATATACATAGTAGTTATAGTAGAAGTGTGGAATGCGAGCCCACTCGTATTGGATTTCAGGATTGTCTTCCTTACTCAAACCATAATACTCCTGGTTCAAGTCTGCGTAGAGTTTATTTAGGAAATCGCTTGTCAAGACCTCCCCGTTTTGGTCTGCTTGGTGGATAGCGTGTTCAAACTCAGCAAATTGAGTTTGGCGGAAAACTGTCCCACGGAAACCATCTAGGAAGTTATTGAGAATAGCAAAGCGCGTTGCGTCGTCTTCCACTTCTTCCAATAATTTCTCCGTCAAGATATTTTCATTGGTAGTTGATGCAATCTCAGCCAAGAAGATAGAATAATCTCCGTAAACATACGGCTGAGTTTCACGAGTATAGCTGGAATGCATACTGTGACCTGTTTCATGAACAAGAGTAAAGAGATTGTCCAGATTGTCCTGCCAGTTAAGGAGCATAAAGGCATTGGTATCGTAAGAACCACCAGAATAGGCCCCCGAACGCTTGCCTTGATTTTCGTAAACATCAATCCAACGCTCTCTGAAGGCTCGTTTAACACGGCTCAAGTAATCCTCACCCAAGACTGACAAAGCATCTTCTGCTTTTTTCAAGGCTTCTTGGTAGGTAAAACTGTATTCGACAGACGAAAGCGGTGTGTATACATCATACATCTTGAGGTCTGAAATCCCCAAAATCTTTGAACGAAGCTCAAGGTAACGATGCAAGAGTGGCAAATGCTTGCGAACTGCTACTACCAAATTGTCATAAACACTCTCTGGAACAAAATTCGCAGCGAGAGCTGCATGACGAGCACTCTTATAGTTGCGAACTTTTGCACGATAGTTTTGAACCTTAACATTTGTTTGCAAGGTTTTAGCATAGGTGTGTTGGAATTGTTGATAAGTAGCATAAAGGGCTTGATAGGCACCACGACGCACCTCACGATTTTTAGACTCCATCAAACGTGTGTAAGTCCCATGAGAGAGCTGAACTTCCTTACCATCATCGTCAAGAACATAAGGGAAAACAATATCCGCATTGTCCAAGATAGCGAAGGTTTCACTTGCCGAACCAAAGATTTCTCCAGCTCCAGCCAATAATTCTTCTTCACGTTGTGAAAGAACGTGTTCCTTACCTTGCAAAAGCTTGTCAAAATAGTGTTGATAAACCCGCAACTTTGGTTGAGCCTCTAAAAAGTCAGCATACTGCTTTTCACTAATCTCCATAAATTCAGGTTCATAGAATGAAAAGGCTTGGTCTAGCTGGCTGTAGAGAGTCATTGCCTTGGCATAATACTCTTGGTACTTGGCTTCACGCGTGTCCTGGTCATTCTTCATATGAGCATAAACGTAAAGCTTCTCCATTTGGCGTTCCATTTCAAGAGAAAATTCAGTAATTTCGAGTAGGCTATCCGCACTATCTAAGAGATGACCTTCATACTGGGCTACTGTCTCCAATTGTTCTGTTAAATCTTTTAAGGCTTCTTCCCAAGCCTGGTCAGTTGGGTAGATCGTTGATAGATCCCATTTATCTTTTTCATTTAGTTCATGTCTTTGTAATACCATTAGATTCCTCCATCCTTTCTATTTTACCATATTTTTCAAGAAATATTGCTGATAAAAGGCTGGTGGATAAAGCTTTTGCCAATCATTTTGAGGATTTTTTTGGTAATAGGTTTGAAAATACTGATAATAGCTAGTCAAGTCTTGCTTAATCTGAAAAAAATCGCCTACTAGTGGACGAATTTGTGGGTACCATTCTTTTAGTCCATAAGTTAGGAGATTTTCTCCCTTTTGATAGGCTTCTGCTTGTTCTTTCATCCAGATAGGATTTTGATAATAAAGTTGTTGTCGGATATAGCGACAGATGTCCTTGTCCTGAGAAACTGTAAAATGAGATATCTTTTGTTTCTTATAGGGAAGACGTAATATCTCCAGTAGACTATCTTGTCCATAGGGAAATTCCTTGATTTGATAATAGAGTCTGCCTCGGAGATCCTGGTGGATGAGATATTTAAGCCTTAAAACCTGTTTTTCCTTATCTACTTCCCAAACATAAAATCCCATGTTTTGACTGAAATAAAGAAAACCTTCTTGCAGACGAGTCAAACGCTCCTTGAGCCAAAGTTTTTGACCCAGCAACCACAGTACTTGGTAACCTTGACTACGGTAACCCTCACTACGCTCTTTAAGAACTTTTTGAGGCAAGGGACTACACTGAACTTCTAGAGCTAGATTGCCATTTACAAATACATCCGCAATCTGTTTAAGCTCTGGAAGCGAGTATTCTAATTGCACCTCTGCCTCTTTTTTCAACCAGTTATAAAGTGATTCTTTATTTGCTAGGTGTTCTGGACTTTCATTTTCAAAGGAATAATCACAGTCTTTTAAAGATTTATGGGCAAAATGGGTTCGGACACTTGCTCCTTGCCGCAAACGGAGCTGACCTCCACAAGCTGGGCAGGTGTATGCCTGCTTCTCAAGCTTATCCTCTAACACATTTACCAATTCTCCTCTAGCATCTCTCGCAACAAACATGATTTCCCTCCTTTTCTATATTATTCGTAAAAAAGAAAAAAGATCAGGATATTCTCCTAATCTCTATTCATGTTTATACTCAATGAAAATCAAAAAGCAAACTAGGAAGCTAGCCGCAAGCTGTACTTGAGTACGGTAAGGCGACGCTGACGTGGTTTGAAGAGATTTTCGAAGAGTATTATTTGATTTTTTTAGCTAGCATGGTCGCAAAGCGTAGTTGAATACGATTGCCATTCTCATCGCGACGGTGAAGATGGCCTGGATTTTCATTGTACTTAACCAATTCCCAGTCCTTGTAATAGTCTGCCAGTTCCCCTTCCTTAAAAGTAAATGGGAAGTTCACTGAGCAAGGATAATTCTCCGTATCCATGGCACAAACGATAAGATTGTAGCCACCAACAGTGGTTTTCTCCTGCATGTTTTTGATAATTGCAGGAATGCGATCTGCTTGCAGAAACATCAAAACAACTGTCGATATGATGAAATCATAGTCTTGCCCAATGCTAGCTGAATTGATATCGTAAAGACCAACAGGCATGTCTAAATCTTCCTGCTCAACAATACTTTGCAAGATTTCAAGGGACAGTTCATTTTGATCCACAGCTGTCACATCAAAACCTTGCTGGGCTAGAAAGAGTGCATTCCGGCCTTGACCACAGCCCAAATCCAAGGCTTTCCCTGGTTTTACTGTCTGCATAGCCTCTAAGACCTCTGAATGAACTGGATTGGTATTGTATTTTTTAGGGAAATAATCCTCAGGTTTACAATAAAATTCCAAATACCATTCCACATCATCTGTGGCAGCCTCCACTCGATGCCAAGCTTGAGGTTGTGCCATGGGATTGTCGGCTCCGGCTTCAAAGAGATGCTCAGCTAGAGGCTCACCATCCTCTGTCAATTCAATAAACTTGAGAGTTCCTTTTAAAACAGTAATCTTACCCCAAGTCCCTACCTTGGTATTGTGTTTCTGCTGAACCGCCTCTGGCATGGTTTCTTTAGTCCACAAAGGCATACGTTTATAGGCAACTAATTTTTCCATTTTCATTTCCTCTTTTTATCGCTGATTAACAGCTTTCATCACGCGCGCAATATCGCGATTCTGCTCACGTCGTTTGATAGACTCCCGTTTATCATAGTCATGCTTCCCTTTAGCTAGACCTAAAAGGAGTTTAGCGTAACCATCTTTGATATAGACTTTAAGGGGAACAAGGGTCATTCCTGTTCCTTTGGTCTCTTGCTCCAACTTCTGGATTTGCTTTTTATGGAGCAGGAGTTTACGACGACGTTCTGGTTCCTGGTTCCAGATATTGCCCTCTTCATAAGGTGCGATATGAACATTGCTCAACCAAACTTCCCCATTTTTTACTTGGGCAAAGCCGTCCTTGAGATTGATTCGAGCAGCTCGCACACTCTTGATTTCAGTCCCAGTCAGGACCATCCCTGCCTCTAACGTATCTACGATTGTATAGTCGTGACGCGCCTTTTTATTTTGTGCGACGACCTTTCCCTCGCCCTTTGCCATGCTTGGCTCCTTTCTTAGCTACTTCCTTATAAAAAGGTTTCTTTCCTTTTTTCTTCTTGTCTTTTTGTGAATGCTTGCGCTTATCATTTGAGCGTCCTGATTTTCTCTTATCTTCCTTCTTATCTGAACGACGACTTGAACCACGCCCTCTGTCACTGCGATTAGACTGTTTTAAGCCTTTTTCAATCACATCAAACTCGCTTGGGATGTAAGAGAAGTCAATTTCACCCGTCATCTTGTCAGCTTTTTCAACTCGGATACGAATCTGTTGCCCTACACGGAAGGTTGTTCCTGATTTTTCCCCACGAAGAGTCAAATCACGTTCGTTGAAATGGTAGAACTCAGGCAAATTAGTGATGTGAATCAAGCCTTCGACTGTATTTGGCAATTCAACAAAGAGACCAAATTTGACGATACTGGACACAACCGCATCATACTCTTCACCCACGTATTCTTCCATATACTCAGCCTTTTTCATTGCTTCGACTTCACGCTCAGCCTCAATGGCACGACGTTCACGGTTGGAAGACTGAGTCGCAATCTCTGGAATCACTTGCTCAAAATGCTCGGCTATTTCTTTAGAACGGCCATAATCACGAATCATACGGTGAACAAGAAGGTCTGGATAACGGCGAATCGGACTGGTAAAGTGAGTATAATAGTCAGCCGCTAATCCATAGTGGCCGTGATTGTGCTCAGAATAGCGAGCCTGCTGCATAGAGCGAAGAAGCATCATGGACAATACATCTGCATAAGGTTCTCCCTCAACAGCACGCATGATGTCTTGAAGTGCCTCCTGGCTAATCTCACTGGCAGTCCCATAAATGCGCAAGCCAAAACTCGAAGCATAATCAATAAACTTCTGAACTTTTTCAGCCTTAGGCTCCTCATGAATTCGATAGATAAAAGGCAAATCCAGCTTGCTAAAATGCTCGGCAACTGTTTCATTGGCCATCAACATGAAGGACTCAATCATACGCTCGGCAATACCACGCTGACGAAGAACGATATCAACAGGCTTACCCTGTTTATCCACTAAAATCTTGGCTTCATTGGTATCGAAATTGAGGGCTCCACGTTTCACACGCATGTTTTCTAAAATTTCATGTAGCTTGGCCATGAGTTCAATACTTGGAACAATTTTCTGATATTCTTGTCTCTTTTCCTTGTCTCCAGCTAGGATATCATTGACATCACTATAGGTCATACGGAAGCTTGTCTTGATAACCGTTTGTGTGATGGTGTAGTTGACTACACGACCATGTTTATCAATCTCCATAATGGCAGACTGGGTCAGGCGGTCAACTTGAGGATTGAGGGAGCAAATTCCATTAGACAGTCGTTCTGGAAGCATTGGAACCACACGGTCTGTCACATAGACAGAAGTCGCACGGTTAAGGGCTTCCTTGTCAAGGGCAGAACCCTCGGTCACATAATAGGAAACGTCTGCTATGTGAACTCCAAGCTCCAGATTGCCATTTTTCAAAGGCTTGATGTGAACTGCGTCATCCAAGTCCTTGGCATCAGCACCATCAATGGTAAAGGTAATCTCATCTCTTAGATCCAGACGACCTTCCATATCCTTTTGAGACGGAGCATCAGGCACACTTTCTGCTTCCTTAACAACAGCCTCTGGAAATTCTGAGACAATATCCATAGATTCCAAGACCTCAAGAACATCAATTCCGACATCCGTTGAATGCCCCACCACATCGAGAACACTTGCGACAAAGAAATCATGTTTCTTGCTTGGGTATTTATCGATAAAGACCTTGAGAACTTCGGTTCCCTCCAGTTTAAGGGCTGGTTTCTTAACATAAATCGGTTGACTGATTTTCTGATTTTTCGAACGGATGTAGCCTGCATACTTAGGCTTTTCCTGATCTAGAACGATTTGACCGACAACGGTTGTCAAACTGTGTTCTAAGATATCAATAATTTTGGCTTCGGCTGCTGTTCCTTTATTTCGGTCAGCGACTTTCTTAATCACGACCTCAACGGTATCACCATCAATAGCATAGTTGACATCGTTTTTTCCTACAAAAAGGTCGTCCTCCTCGCCTTCCAGACTAACAAAGCCAAAGCCATTTTTATGAGCATGAAAAATCCCCTTGAGAGTAATCTCATGTTTTTTCTTGACTTCCAAAGTCAAAGTTCCATCTTCTTCAAAGCGTATCTGGTGCTTTCTTTCCATTAAGGACAAGGTTTTAATCAACTCACGAAAATCCTTGGACTCGTCTTTTCCCAAAGCCTGAGCCAAGTCATTGACAGTTACCTTTCCCTTATCTTGTAAATATTCTTTTATTCTGTCTTTCATATTTTCTTTCTAGATTTTTTATTTTCTTTTACTGTAAAACCTTCTCAAATATCATTTAATACTCAATAAAAATCAAAGAGCAAACTGGAAAGCTAGCCGCAGGTTGCTCAAAACACCGTTTTGAGGTTGCAGATAGAAGCTGATGTGGTTTGCATTTGATTTTTGAATAGTGTAAAAATAAAAAGAGGCAAAGACCTAGTCCTGCCCATTATTTTCTTATCTACTTGATAATACCGTCAATGCTAAGGCAATGGCTAGCCAGAAAAAGACTAAAATCCCTGTCAAACGCTGCATTACAGCTTCGAAACCGCGTGCTTTACTGCGTTCAAACAAATCACCTGAGCTGGCATCAAATACATTGCTGGATTGGTTTTTGGTTGGTTGCATGAAAATTGCAATCACAATCACAACAGATAATACTAATAAAATGGTTAATAATAGGTTATACATATCAAACTCCTTAAAATCCTTATTATTTTACCATAAAATCTACTTAGATTCAAGATGTAGGGTTACTTTTCTTTCCTTGGGACAATACTTTAAAACCTCAATCTTGTCTGGATGGGTTTTTGAATTTTTACTGGTTAGGTAATTGATACTGCCACAAGAGGAGCATTTGAGATTGATTTTTACTCGCACTAGATTTCCTTTACTTTTAATAATGTTCGAAATTGAAGAAGGTTAAAGAGACAACTAAAGGCAACACAAAGGCTTGTCGCATAAAAGACAGTATGGTAGCCAAATTGACCTGCTACTGCAGAACCTGCCATAGGCCCAACGACACCTCCCAGATAAAAGAATACCTGATTAAAGGCAAAGACTCTCGAAATGCCGGCTTTGGGAGTCATTTTGCTGAGAAGGGCATTGACCCCAGGTATCAGCGCACCGGTTCCCAAGCCAAAGAGAAATCGATAGAGTCCTAGTTGAAAGGGACTAGAGGCATTGGCACAGAGAAGATAGATGATAACTGAATAAAACTGGGCTACAACCAAGAGGCGATGATTACCCACCTTGTCACCTAGCTTTCCCATAACTCCTGCACTCATCATACTAGAAAAGCCCATACTGGATACAATCAAACCAGAGACAAAAAGAAGATTCTCTGTCTGGCCTAAGTCGCGCACATAAAGTGCTAAGATAGGACCAATCGATTGGGCTGAAAATTGGATGACAAAACTGGTCAGAAAGAGGTTGACCAAGAGATAGGGGTATTTAACTGATGTAAACAATTCCTTTGTTGGAATGGCCTTTTCCTTGGCTACTGGTTGAAAATCTTCCTTGATAAAGCAAATAGTCAAAACAGCGGCTAAGAACAGAAAACTACCAACCAGTAAGAAAACAGTACGGATGCCAAATAATTCTGCAATAAAGCCACCGATAAAGGGACCAGTTAGAGTACCTGCAACTACGCCTGTAGACAAAGTACCTAAGGCAGAGCCTGATTTCTCCTTGGGAACCTGACTGGCTATCAAGGCCGTTGCATTGGGAACAAAACCTGCAAATACACCATTCAGTAAACGAAGAAAGATTAGCCAATAAATATTTGGCACAAAGGCCAAGCCTCCCATAGTAATGGTCATGGCAAGCCCAGCTCGAATCATCATGGGTTTTCGGCCGTATTTGTCAGCAAGGATACCCCAGATAGGAGAGAAAAGTGCCGCAGAAATAGCAGAGACAGAAATAGCTAAGCCTGCATAAAAAGCGACTTGCTCACTCCCTACACCCAGGTTTTCCACAAAGATGGGCATAAAAGGCACAACCAAAGAAATACTGGCTCCAGTCAGAAAATTACCAAACCAGGCAATGCGCAGATTATCCTTCCAGTTAATCTCTGTCATCTTCGCTACCTCCCTCAAGTAGGGAGAACATCTGAGTAAGAAGCTGGTCCTGATTTCCATTGTTGTCAAGAATATGGCTGGCCAAATCTTTCTTTTTTTCTAAAGGCCACTGGGCTGCCAGACGCGACTCAGCTTCATCCTTGGATAGCTGATCCCTTTTCATTAAACGTTCCACTTGGACATCTCTATCTACATAGACCAACCATGTCTCATCAAACCAAGAACTATAGTCTTGTTCAAAAAGCAAAGGAATATCCATGAAAAAAATGGATTCTGTCTGAGCCAACTGCTCTCTTAACACAGCTAGTTCCTCACGGATAATCTCCCCTTGGATTTGCTTAGACCATTCTCGTTCTTCAGGATTTGAAAAGATGAGACTAGCTAGAAGAGGGCGATTGAGTTCTCCATTTTCTAGAATGATTTCTTGTCCAAAATGCTGGACTAGAGCCTGAAACAGACGACCACCAGGTTTCTGTAGTTGGTGAACAATAGCGTCGGCATCCACCACTTGAAAACCTTGCTTTCTTAGAAAATTTGTCACGGTTGACTTACCAGAGGCAATTCCTCCTGTGATTCCAATGATTTTTCCCATCAGCCCCTCCTTTGACACTGAGGACAAAAGTGGGTTCCACGTCCGCCTAGTTGGATTTTCTCAATCACAGTTCCACAGCGTGAACATTCTTGACCAGCCTTGTCATAAACCTGATGAAAATCCTGCATGGTTCCATCTTCCCCAAAGGCATTGGTATAGGTCCGAATGGTGGAACCACCTTTTTCAACAGCCTGTCCCAAAACAGCAATGGTTTGGTCATGAATGGCAGTCGCTTCTTCTGCTGTCAAAGTCTGAGAAGGTCTAGCTGGATGAACCTTAGCTCGCCAGAGAACCTCATCCACATAGATATTGCCAAGGCCAGCTACCAAGGTCTGATCTAGGAGATGGGATTTGATAGGCTTTTTGGACTTGGCAAGGCCAGCTTGAAAGATCTGCACATCAAAGTCTTGTTCACTTGGTTCAGGACCTAATTTCTTAGAAATAAAGTAGGCGTCTAAAAGGTCAGGAGACAAGAGTTCCATAGTACCAAACTTGCGTACATCCTCATAAACAAGCGTCCCACCATCTTCAAAATGAATCAAAACATGGGCATGTTTGCGTTCAGGTACTTGGTCTGGATAGTAAAAATACTTTCCCTCCATCCGCAAATGGGAAATCAAGACCTTGTCTGTCAGGTAAAAAAGCAAATATTTACCCCGACGTCCCATTGACTCAACAACTTGACCAGGCACTTCCTTTCGAAACTCGTCCAAATCCGTCTTAATCATCTTGGTATAACGAATTTCTACACTCGAAATCTTCTTTCCCAAAATCAATTTTTCCAAGCCACGTCGAACGGTTTCAACCTCAGGTAATTCAGGCATAAGTCCTCCTTCTTAAAATTTTAATTCAAATTGCAATAATTTTTCAACTTCTTCTCCTAGGATGGTTTTTATATTTTTTAACTTATAAATTTTTTCCACTATATCCTTTTGTATCTCTAAATCAATTTCACCAAAGCGATTGAAAGGAACAGGAATTTTAGTATCCAAAATTACTTTTCTTTCTATTTTTGTATACTCATTTCTGCCATTTTCACCACTTCTTCCCTTAACTTGTTGTCTTAAAAGAGGTTCTAAAATATAAACAATATAATCAATGTTTATTTTTTCCTGTTTAGGAATTAAAATCATTCTATCCGCATTCAAAGAAAACTTATTATCTATTAAAGTTATCTTTCCTGCTATACCATTGACAGAAATTGTAGCAAAACAACCATCAAAATCAAAATCGTTTCGATAACCAAGAGGAACTGAATTATTGGCTGAGTAAACAGGATACTTCCCCTTGTTATCCAAGCAATATTTTTTCGTATACTTACTAGAACCACGTTTCAAATCAAACAAATTAGCTAAGGTTATATATATATATATATATGGAATGTTGTTCGAATTAAAGTCTAGATTCGATTGAATAAACTGGTATCCTTGCTTCTCAATATTATTTTTCATTTCAAGGATTATTTGAGAATTTTTTACAATCTGATTTTGCTTTACAAGGTCGATTTCTCCTGAAGAGGTAATAGGAAGCACGACCTCTAAATCTTTTATCATGGAAGTATTTAGCTTTGTATACTCATTTTTACCATTTTTCCCTTTTCTGCCTTTAACATGAGAGCGAAAAATTGGCTCTAAAACTTGTTTTAGGTATAAAGGGTTGACCTTGTCTGCGTATTCTTCTTTTATAACTAACGGGCGTACTTTTTCACTTAAACTAAAACGACCCTCGTGATAAAAAACATAACCTGCAAGACCATCTATATTGTAAGTCAAGCAATTTTCAAAATAGCGAACAGGGAACTCATGTTTACGATCTTTGTCTATAATTACAGCATTGTCTTTCACATAACCATAACTTGGTAAATTATCACTACTCGCTCCATAAACAGGTATATCCCCTGTATTTTCTTTTACAAATGTCTTGGTAAATTTTGAAGAATTTGTTGAGACCGTCAAGTCAAACAAATCTACAACTTTAATTAAAGTAGTCTTAAGAGTCTCTCCCAACATAATATCCACATCTACTGACTTGATTGTCTCAATCTTTTCAGCCAATTCTACTTTGCGTGCTTCAATTAATTCAAACTTTCGAACAATTTCTTCTTGTTTTTTAATGTCAAAATGACCATCTAATTTTACTGGAATATCGACAGTAATATCAAGTAATTTATACAGAGATGCTTTATTTGTCCATGAAAAATTTTGCATTTCTGGATGATTTTTAAGCATATGATAAAGAAATTTGACAGATATCTTATCTATATATTCATCATTTAGAATATAAATTCTTGTATCTGCTCCAACTGAAAATTTTTGATTCGCTCTATAAAGTACTGTTCCTGCATTTGCTCCATTTGAAGTAATTTGTAAACACTCTAAATCGTAGTCGTAAGTATCAATATACCCTTTCGTCATATCGCCAGTTGTTTTCGCAGAATATACAGGATAAACTCCTGGATGTTCTGTGATATACTTCAAAGAATATTTGGACTTACCACTGACTGTATCAAAAAGATCCCCAATGGTTTTCTGAACTACTTCAACCATTCCAACTCCTCCTTGAAATCTTGCATAAGAGAAATCATATCATCAATCATTGCTTGGAACTCATCAATCGAAACGACTTGTCTTTCTTTTTTTAGACCAATAGCAATCTTTTCTTCCTCAGACCACCAATTTTCAATAATCCAACTCTTCTTACTCTCTAATTCCTCAATCGGAAGTAACTTTAGTCTAGAGTCATTTAAAAGATAGGATTTAATCGGTTCTTGTAGATTATTTCTATCTTGAGATCGGCGGTAATGATTATACTTGATGACAGCTTGCTTTAAGTCATTTTCTTCAGAATCAAATCGATAAACATCTAAGGTTTCACCAATACTACCTGCAATGTAGGTGAAAACAGGATAATCTTGGACGATATTATTTTCGATCTCATTCTCTGTCTTCTTACGAATGGTCAAAATGTAGGTTTTTTTAGGTGTGTTGAAAAAAGCGTTGACTGGTAAAGAAATCAAAGCGTCAATAAAAAAGAGTTCTTTTAACTTTTCTTTTAACTTTTTATTTGCGTGATTAGAAAAAATACCATCTGGCAAAACAATATTGGCTACACCACTATGTTTTACGGAACGCATAATCCACTCTAAGAAGAGAGCTTCAACACCACTACCACCATACTTATAAATATCTGTAGCTTTGGCAAGTTCTGACATTTCCTTACTTTGATAATAAGGAGGATTAGCTAAAATTAGGTCGTATCTATTTTCTTCAAAATTTTCCAGAGTACCTAACATACTCTTATGTAAGTAGAATGAATCATTTAATAGTGTTTTTGCAATTGTCTGCACATCTTTAAAACTATTATTTTTCTGGAATAATTCAGAAAAATAAATTAACGTATTAGCTTTAGCAAGAATAATTGTGATATCGTCTTTTTCAGACATCATCTTGTCATAGCCAAAAAATCGAATTTTAGAGGCTAACTTTCCTTTAGAATAACTATAACTGTCTTCTATACGTTTTTCAACTGCTTCAAGCAAAAACTTTCCAACACCACAAGCAGGATCACAAATAGTCATTCCCTCAGAAATATCTACCATAGAAACCATTTCATCTACTATTTTTAATGGTGTAAAAAACTGCCCCATATCACTCTTGTCATCACTATTTTTCATAAAAGTTTCAAACAGTTTTGACTTGAAGTCTTTACTTATATTTAAGAATTTTCCATATTTTTTATCATATTTTCCAAATTCCAAAATAACAGATTTAAATACTGTATCCGTATTATCTACGCTGATAAATTCGTTTTGCTCATCTCTTTCAATATGAAAAACTTTACCATTGATAATGCTTGTCCCATCCATACCTTTTGGAAACAATTTAACCATCGTCTCTCTAGCACCTTCTAGGTATTTTCCTAAAACATAGGCGGTAGAATATCCTTCCTTTTCATATAAAGAAACAATGTATTCAAAACTATTTTCTCCATTTAAAACACCAATATCTGATAAATATTTAAAGAGAAACAACTCAACAAAAGTATATAAAGACATCTTTGCTGATGCAAAAGTTAAATTCTTTAAAATTCGATTAATCTTTTGAGCTAAATCAGTAGGATCTAAAAATTCCTTTTTCAATATCTGATTATTTGTTTCAGAAATAGATAATGAAATATCGTTAATGAACTTGACAATTTGTTTGCCATTTTCTTTTGGCTTTATCGCTAAATTAATTTCATTTCCATTCTCATCTAAAATCTTTTCCCCGTTTTTAGGATTAATCCAGATAAAAGAATCACCGTCGCTCACAATATAAATAAGTGAACCCAAAGCTTTAGCGACATCTATCTCTTGTTTAATCGCTTCTTCAATATCCTTATCACTCTTAAATTTACTTGGAATCTTTTGCTCAACATAGATAATTACGTTCTTATTATCATCTAGAATTAAAACATCTGGTTTTTTATTCCCAAGATTTCTCTTTAGATTTACATTCTTAATAATATTTGATTTCATCAAGTTATTAACGGTTGTTGCACCAATACTATAACATTCATATTTATCAAATATTACTGGTGTGGAAAAAATACTATTTTGAATTAACTGCTCAGACATTTATTATTCTCCATTATTATTCAGTAATACTAAAAAACTCTCTTAAAGAGTTTTTTTAATATTCTTTTTCGTTGTAACCAAAATCAGCAAGATCTAATTTCTTATCGCGCCAGTTTTTCTTGACCTTGACCCATGTTTCTAGGAAGACCTTATCTCCTAGCATGAGTTCGATATCACGACGGGCCATGCTACCGATTTTCTTAAGCATAGCGCCACCTTTACCGATGATAATCCCTTTTTGGCTATCGCGCTCGACCATGATGGTTGCACGGATGTGAACCTTGTCTGTCTCTTCGTCTCGTTTCATAGAATCCACAACTACTGCGACAGAGTGCGGAATCTCTTCACGAGTTAGGTGCAAGACTTTCTCGCGAACCATTTCTGAAACCAAGAAACGCTCTGGATGGTCTGTAATTTGATCAGACGGGAAATATTGGAAACCTTCGTCCAGATTTTCACTCAAAATATCCACTAGACGAGAGACGTTATTTCCTTGGAGGGCTGAGATTGGTACAATTTCCTTAAAGTCCATTTGATTACGGAAGTCATCAATCTGAGACAAAAGCTGGTCTGGATGAACCTTATCAATCTTGTTGACCACCAAAATCACAGGAACCTTAGCAGCCTTAAGACGCTCGATAATCATATCGTCCCCCTTACCACGCGCCTCATCAGCAGGTACCATGAAAAGAACTGTATCCACTTCACGAAGGGTACTGTAGGCAGACTCAACCATAAAATCTCCGAGAGCTGTCTTAGGCTTGTGAATCCCTGGTGTATCAATAAAGACAATTTGTTCTTTATCAGTGGTATAAATTCCCATGATTTTGTTGCGCGTTGTCTGCGCCTTGTCACTCATGATGGCAATCTTTTGCCCCATAACGTGATTTAAAAAAGTTGACTTCCCAACATTAGGGCGTCCTAAAATGGCTACAAAGCCTGATTTAAAAGTCATAATTTCCTCTTGCTATTTAAAATAATAAATCCCAGATTCGTGGGAGAAAAATCAATGCGCCTGTTAAGGCAGCGAAAAGAGAGACCACTAATACCGCGCCAGCTGCCATATCCTTGGCATTTTTAGCCAGCATAGAAAAGTGATAGTGACTGGCCAAATCTACCACATTTTCGATAGCAGAATTGATAATTTCAAAGGCTACTACCAAGAAAATGCTCAATAGGAGAAAGAGCCATTCGATTCGTGACACCTGAAAAACAAAACCTGCAAGAATGACTACAAGAGCCGTCACTGCATGTTTTCGCATATTGCGTTCTTCCTTGATAGCAGTAAAAATTCCTGTGAGAGCAAATTCTAAACTGGCTATCAGGTCACGATTTTTCCATTTTCGTTTATTGTCTTGTGAGTCCATAGGCTGTCAAAATTTCTTCTTGTAAACCGAACATCTCCGCTTCTTCTTCCGGAGTGTAGTGATCATAGCCGTTAATATGTAAAAAGCCGTGCACTGCCAAGAAGCCCATCTCACGCTCAAAGCTGTGACCATATTCCTCGGCCTGCTCATGAGCCTTATCGATAGAGATGAATAGTTCCCCAATATAGGCATCAAACTCAGACATCATCTCTGCCAATTCCGGATTTTCAAGTAAATCCTCTTCGTCAAAGGCAATTTCCAACTCTGGTTTATACTCAAGGCTGATAACATCTGTCGGACGGTCCGTGTCACGGTACTCCAAATTCAGTTCATGACTACGCTCATTGGTCACAAAGGTGACTGCCATTTCCTTGTCTTCTTTTCCTAATTTTTGGGCTGCAAATTCCAAAATTTCTTGGGTTTGTTGCAACATTTCTTTTGAAACTTGACCAGTTTCATCTACCATTTCAATATACATGTACTTCTCGTTTCTCTTTACTTGGCTTTATTATACCACATTTCCATGATTTTATTCTACCTTTTTGATATAATACTATGGAATACAATCACAAGGAGAGAACGATGTCATTTGACGGATTTTTTTTACACCACATGGTTGAGGAATTGCGAAGAGAGTTAGTGAATGGACGCATTCAGAAAATCAATCAGCCTTTTGAACAAGAGTTGTTCTTGCAAATCCGCAGCAATCGCCAAAGCCATCGCCTGCTCCTTTCTGCGCATCCAGTTTTTGGTCGCATTCAGCTGACACAAACAACTTTTGAAAATCCTGCCCAACCTTCTACCTTTATCATGGTGTTGAGAAAGTATTTGCAGGGTGCCCTGATTGAGTCGATTGAGCAGATTGAAAATGACCGTATCGTGGAAATCTCTGTTTCCAATAAAAACGAGATTGGGGACCATATTCAGGCTACCTTGATTATCGAAATCATGGGTAAACACAGTAATATTCTACTGGTCGATAAAAGCAGTCACAAAATCCTCGAAGTCATCAAACACGTCGGTTTTTCACAAAATAGCTACCGCACCTTGCTTCCTGGGTCTACCTATATCGCTCCGCCAAGCACGGAATCTCTCAACCCTTTCACAATCAAGGATGAGAAGCTCTTTGAAATCCTACAAACACAGGAAACGACAACTAAAAACCTTCAAAGCCTCTTCCAAGGTCTGGGACGTGATACGGCAAATGAATTGGAAAGCATTCTTATTAGTGATAAACTCTCCACTTTCCGTAACTTTTTCAATCAAGAAACCAAGCCATGCTTGACTGAGACTTCCTTCAGTCCAATCCCTTTTGCAAATCAGGTGGGAGAGCCTTTTGACAATCTTTCTGATTTGTTGGACACCTACTATAAGGACAAGGCTGAACGCGACCGCGTCAAACAGCAAGCCAGTGAACTCATTCGCCGTGTTGAAAATGAACTTCAGAAAAATCGACATAAGCTAAAAAAACAAGAAAAAGAATTATTGGCGACAGACAATGCTGAAGAATTTCGTCAAAAAGGGGAATTGCTGACAACCTTCCTCCACCAAGTGCCTAACGACCAAGACCAGGTTATCCTAGACAACTACTACACCAACCAATCTATCACGATTGCGCTTGATAAGGCTCTGACTCCCAACCAGAATGCCCAACGCTATTTTAAACGGTACCAGAAACTAAAAGAAGCTGTCAAATACTTAACTGATCTGATTGAAGAAACCAAGGCAACCATTCTCTATCTGGAAAGTGTCGAAACCGTCCTCAACCAAGCTGGACTGGAAGAAATTGCTGAAATCCGTGAAGAATTGATCCAAACTGGCTTTATCCGCAGAAGACAACGGGAGAAAGTCCATAAACGTAAAAAACCAGAACAGTATCTAGCAAGCGATGGCAAAACCATCATCTATGTCGGTAGAAACAATCTGCAAAATGAGGAACTAACCTTTAAAATGGCCCGCAAGGAGGAACTTTGGTTCCATGCCAAGGACATTCCTGGAAGCCACGTCGTCATATCAGGTAATCTTGACCCATCTGATGAAATCAAGACAGACGCAGCAGAACTGGCCGCCTACTTCTCTCAAGGTCGCCTGTCAAATCTGGTTCAGGTAGATATGATTGAAGTCAAAAAACTCAACAAACCAACTGGTGGAAAACCCGGCTTTGTCACCTACACAGGACAAAAGACCCTCCGTGTCACACCAGATCCAGAAAAAATCGCATCCATGAAAAAATCCTGATTTTACTTGAAATCAGGATTTTTAACATACTTTCTTGACAACTTTGTTCATCAAGAACAGATTGATTGCAGTTTACCTCAGAGACTCTTTTACTTCCTTGCGGAGATTTTCTAGACTGCTAATACCATATTTATCCATAACCTTTGGTAAATTTTCGATGATATCAGGGCAGGCATAAGGATTGGTAAAGTTGGCTGTTCCAACTCCAATAGCAGATGCTCCCGCCAGATACATTTCTAGGGCAGTTTCAGCCGAATCCACTCCCCCCATTCCAATGATAGGCAGGTCTGTTGTTTGGGCTACTTGGCGAATGAGTTTGAGGGCTACTGGAAAGACTGCTGGACCAGACATTCCACCTGTTCCATTGGCCAAGATTGGTTTTCTGGTTTTGAGGTCAAAGCGCATTCCAACTAGAGTATTAATCATGGTTAAACCACTTGCTCCCGCATCTTCTGCAGCTTTTGCGACAGTGACGATATCCGTCACACTAGGGGTCAGTTTGACATAAACTGGCACATCAGAGGCTTCCACAGCTGCTTTCACCACATCATAAGCTAAATCTGGATCTTGACCAATCAAAAGTCCGTGATTACAGTGATCTACATTGGGGCAAGAAATATTGAGCTCAATAGCCTTCACATTAGCTGCCTTGGAAATACCATGAGAAACAGCTGCATACTCTTGTTTTGAAAAACCAGCTACATTGGCAATAATAGGAAGATTTGGATATTCTCTTTCCAGCCACGGTAGCTTTTCAGCCAAAACAACCTCTAAACCAGGATTTTGCAAGCCAATTGCATTAAGCATACCAGCAGGTGTCTCAGCAACTCTAGGAGTTGGATTGCCAAAACGCGGTTCAAGTGTCGTTGCCTTAATCATAATGGAACCCAAAAGGTCTAAATCATAGTACTTGGCATACTCCTGACCAAAACCAAAACAGCCTGATGCTGGAATAATCGGATTTTTCAAATCCAAGCCTGGTAGAGAAACTTGTAAACGATTTCTAGTCATAATTTTCTCCTTATAATACAACTGTTCCTGTGCGGAAAACAGGGCCATCTTCACAGACGCGTTGGCTGACCGTCTCACTTTCTGGTACTTTTAGGACGCAGGCATAGCAAGCCCCCATTCCACAAGCCATACGAGATTCCAGAGATAGATAGGCTCTTGGGTGGTCATAAAAGGTTTGATTGATATACTTCATCATTCCAGGAGCCCCACATGAGTAAACAGCATCAAATTGATTGTCTAAATCCTTAATAACAACGGAAACATTTCCCTTGATACCATAAGAACCATCATCTGTCGTTACAAAGACTTGACCATATTGAGCTAATTCCGTCTCTAAAATAACAGCATCCTTATTAGCAAAACCGAGAACAGTCACTACTTTTACTCCACGCGCATGCAATTCCTTGGCCACCTCAAGCAAGGGCGGTACACCAATCCCCCCTCCAACAAGGAGAACCTGGCTCTGTTCATCTAGGGCAGACAAATCAAAACCATTTCCCTGAGGACCCATCACATCAAGAGTATCTCCCTGACTTAAGGTTGAGAAAATAGCTGTCCCAGCTCCCTCAATCCGATAAATAAGGCGACACTGCTTGTTAAGCTTGTCAATAGACGAAATTGAAATAGGACGGCGCAAGAGATGGGCATCATCAGGCACACGCAGATGAAGAAATTGCCCTGCTCGCATAGCTTCAACCATTTCTCCTTCTAGGACTAATTCAAAGATTGCTGGCGCGATTTCCTCCTGTGCTACCACCTTCATGGTTTCCAATCGAATCGCACCCAAACGTTTCTTACATGTGGGATTCATGACTTTTCCTCCTTAAATTTTAAGGGGACCAGATAAAGAAAAGACCTTGCTAGTGCAAGGCCTCAGTTAAAATCGTACAACACAAGAGAGCACACTCAAAAAGTCTCCTCTAGAAAATTGTACTATTCTTTTATCTGACACCTTGTGAGTCTCTCTGGACTCCCCTTAAAGGTTAAATTTTTACTAGTATACTCTTTCAGCTAAAAAAAGTCAAGTAGAAAACGAACATTCTACTTGACTTCACAATATTATTTTTCACGAATAACTTCGACCTTGTAGCCATCAGGATCCTTGACAAAGTAATAGTTAGGTGCAGTTCCTGGTAGACCATTTGGCTCAGTAACTTCATAGCCTTTGGCACTGTGCTCTTGATGAAGAGCTTCAAGATCAGGTGTACTGAGGGCGATATGGGCAAAGCCATCTCCAACCACATAAGGACCGTGATCGTAGTTATAAGTCAACTCCAATTCATAGTCGTCATCCTCAAGTCCTAGATAGACAATCGTGAAAGCATGGTCTGGAAAATCTCTGCGACGCAATTCTTTAAATCCAAAAGCATCTTGATAAAATGCAATTGATTTTTCAAGATTTTCTACTCGCAAGCAAGTATGTAGCATTTTTGAAGCCATATTTTTCTCCTTTATTTTTAAAAAGACTGGGACAATCCTGTTCCAGTCTTATCTGTTATTATTTACCAAGTTTTGCTTTAGCTGCATCTGCAAGAGCTGTGAAAGCTGCTGCATCATTAACAGCCAAGTCAGCAAGCATTTTACGGTTAACTTCAATCTCAGCCAATTTCAAACCATGCATCAATTGTGAGTATGAAAGTCCATTCATACGAGCAGCCGCGTTGATACGAGTGATCCACAATTTGCGGAAGTCACGTTTTTTCTGACGACGGTCACGGTATGCATAGTAGTAAGAGTTCATTACTTGTTCTTTCGCAGTACGGAACAAGATGTGTTTAGCTCCATAGTAACCTTTTGCTAATTTAAGAATACGTTTACGACGTTTG
The DNA here is from genome assembly GCF_041432365.1 of Streptococcus sp. 20925_1_69. Lineage (GTDB taxonomy): Bacteria > Bacillota > Bacilli > Lactobacillales > Streptococcaceae > Streptococcus. Next base: position 10,576 of record NZ_JAPVZL010000001.1, on the reverse strand, counting down.
CGTGATACAACGCCACCTTTAACACGTGCCATGTTTTATTTCCTCCAAATATTTCCTAGAATTCTTTACTTACAGTTAGGCTATTATTTCAAGCGAGTAAGCATTGCTTTGATACGTTTGTAATCTCCTGAATGCACCATAGATGCTTTACGAAGATGACGACGTTGTTTCTTAGTTTTTCCGTGGAAACGGTGAGAAGTGTAAGCACGGAAACGTTTAAGTCCACCAGAACCTGTACGTTTGAAACGTTTAGCTGATGCGCGGTGTGTTTTTTGTTTTGGCATGATTTTTTCTCCTTTATTTAACTTTCTGACAATTATTTTTTGTCAGTCGCTGGCGCCAATTGCATGAACATTTGACGTCCATCCATTTTAGCACGTTGTTCGATGATGGCAATATCTTGAGTTGCTTCAGCAAACTCGGCTAAAACTTTTGCACCAATCTCTTTATGGGTAATCATACGACCCTTAAAGCGAATAGATACCTTAACTTTATTTCCTTTTTCAAGGAATTTGCGTGCATTGCGAAGTTTTGTATCAAAGTCACCCTTGTCAATAGTTGGACTTAGACGAACTTCTTTCACAGTAACAACACTTTGTTTTTTACGTTGTTCTTTTTGTTTCTTCTGGTACTCAAATTTGAACTTACCGTAGTCCATAATTTTTGCAACAGGTGGTTTGGCTTGGGGTTGAATCAATACTAGGTCAACATTAGCGTTATCAGCCAAAGCTTGCGCTTCACTAAGTGGCTTAATGCCTAACTGTTCTCCTTCAAGACCAATCAAGCGAACTTCACGTACACGAATCTCATCATTGATGAATAAGTCTTGCTTTGCTATGGTTTTCACCTCTTTTGTTTTATTAGAGAAAAACAATAGCGGACTCGTAAATATACAAGCCCGCACGTTATGATAGCGTTTCTTAGAAACTTTTCATCCGTAGGGCCAGGCAACTTAATGTCACAAGGCGAGAAGCTCTCACTTCTGCTTTTCTCAACTTTTATATGATACCAAGTTTTCTAGCTCTTGTCAAGATAAAAAATTATTTTTTTGAAAAGTTTCTGTTTGTATTTTGACTTTGTTTCCTCATCAAAAAGAGAGAACCAAGTTGATTCCCTCTCTATGTTAGTTTTTACTTATTTTCCCTATAGGAATGCTAAAACCTATTAAAAACTTCCTTTTTACGTGAACTTCCCCATCTTTCGATAAATAAGATCCCCACTAACAAAAGGATAACCAGGCAAGGAAGTAAAACCATCCCCATACTCCAATTTAGATTGACATTATCAATTTGCTTAGGTAATCTTCCAGACAAAATCTCCACTGAACGCAAGTAAGTAAAGGGAATCAGATGTGCAATCCTTTGAAGAGGCTGAATTGTTTGAATGCCAAACAATAAGCCAACAATCCCAATGAGTGAAAGAAAAAGAACAGGCATTTTTTGCTTGAAAAAGTAAGCAATCAAGTAGACGACTTCCACAATAACGATAAAAGCCAAGAAAGTTAGTAACAAGCCAGGAAATAACACATCTTGTATCTTCCCAATAGTTACTTCTTGATTCACTAAGCTATAAATCGGGTAGGGATAATCTAACTGTCCAAAACCACTTATCAGACTTCCCACTAGAAAAGAAAATCCGCTGATTCCGATAAACAGCACAGTTACATAGCCCACTCCAACTCCAAGGGAGGACATGGCAAATGCCACTTTTGAAAAAGGATATAACTGAGCTGTGTCCAGATGATTTTGATATCTTTCTGCAAATAGTTGCGTTAGCATAAAAATAATAGCAATCACAAACAAGGTTGGGATGATAGCCTCTAAAATCCAGATAATCTGATCAATCCCGTGGGTCGGAAACTCCAAAGTATGTGCTTTTATGTTCAAGGGATACAGGGCTTGGTAAATCTTTCGTTGGCGGTCAACCGCCATTTTAAAGTCAGAGCTAATAGTCGGGGTATTTGATATCATTTCATAATTCTTCTCTTCATCTTGCCACTGCAAATAGTAGGCTTCTTTCCATCGCCCTTCTTTTAATAAAGTCAGAATTTCTGTCTTTTGAGTCGAAAGATTTTTTTGCCCATCTAAATTATTTTTAGCAATCTGGTATTCCTCCGAGTTGGTATCAGATATTTGGGAGAGTTTCTCTTCATATTCATTGATGATTCTCTCATCTTTTACAAGACGGGTTTCCAACTCGCTCTCCAAGCTGTGTGAGTTTGCAGTCCGACTATTTAAATAAAAGGTAACACCGAGTCCAGATACAAATAAAGCTAAGATAATCCAGTTTAAGCGACTTTTGAAAACTTTTTTCAATAAAAATAGACTAACATCTTTCATAAACTAAACCTCTTCTATTTGCCCCTGATGAATGGTTACTACTCTATCGCAGACATCAAGCAACTCTTCCTTATAGTGGGAACTTAAAAGAACCAGCTGTTCTTGTCTATCGATTTGTGCCAGCCTATCAAAAAACTTCTGTCGATAATACTCATCTAAGCCATTTGTAATCTCATCCATAAGCCAGCATTTCGCCTGACTGAGGAAATACATGGCAATCACTAAGCGTTGCTTCATGCCTAAGGAATACTTACGAATGGGAAGGCTGATATAGTCAGACATTTCCCAATAGGTAATTTCATCCCTCAAGTTCAGCCCTGACTTCCAGATTTTTTTGATAAGACGAAGGTAGTCCATCCCACTTAAGTTTCCATCCAGCCATTCAACGCTTTCATAATAAAATAAAGAAGGAGGGGCTACGATATTTCCACTAGTTATAGGAATTAAATTGCTAATGGCGCGGAACAGTGTCGTCTTTCCAGAGCCATTGATAGCAAGAATACCATAAATCCTACCCTTTTCAAATGTAAAATCAACATCTTGTAAGATGACTTGTCGCGTTTTTAAGGTCACATGAGTAAGCTGCAACATATCTAGCCCTCCTTTTTATCACTCTTTAAGAATTAATAGCCTCCGCTGGAGTAGTTTATTACCTCACAACGATTGTAATTCCAACCAGAACCAATTTTATATTCAGAATAGCTGTCATAACGATACCATAACAGGGAATTAATATAGTTATATCTCTAGCAATTCATACTAGACTTATAGTAGGTATTCCAATCATACCTATAAGTTTTAAGAACGCTCACAGCAGATATACTGGACTGAAAAAGACCAATAATCATAAACTAACTAATTAAACGATTTTTGCTAATTTTTAATGATTTTATACCATTAATATTGAAGACGCTTTCATTATATCGTTTTTATCATTATTATGCAACAGATTTTTAGGTTATTTTACTAATATATAATATTTCTCCTTCCTATCGAACTCTTTCTATTTTCCAACTTTTCCACCCTTTAAAGCGTATAGCTCCTTGCTGATCAGTTCGATAAACTTTGCTATTGATACCTTCCAGTCGGGTCATGGTTTCCTGATGGGGGAGTTTCGTTCGATTATTCTTTCCAACTGAGATAAGAGTAATCTCTGGTTTGAGTTTTTCTAGAAAGGCTGAACTTGATGATTTTTTATTGCCATGTTGACCAGCTTTCAAGACATCCACTTCTAGGTCAGGATATTGCTTCAGCAAGTCCTTCTCTCCTTTCTCCTCCAAATTTCCAGTGAAAAGAAAGTGCTTATCCAAAAGTTTCCCATACAGAACCAGGGAATCTTCATGACCTCCATCTCCAATTTTCCTTGGAGATAAGACCTCTAACTGACTTCCAAAAATTGGCAAATTCTCTCCCACTATCACACTACGCACCTTGGTTTTAGTAGTCTCTAGTTCCGCTACAAATTCCTTCTGTTTCAAACTACCTTTTGATACTAAAATCTCCCCTACATGGAATGCCTTAGTCACCTCCAATAAATCTCCAACATGCTCCTTGTCTGTATTTGTTAAAATCAGCTGGTCAATCTTGGATACTCCTCGACCTTTTAGATAGGGTATCAAGGTTCTCTGGGCATTGCTGGTCGTCGCCTTTTCTTGCCATTTTTCGATTTTCTTACTAGACTCTGCCTTGCCACCGACATCTATGAGAATGGTTTTACCAGTTACATCCCGTAGGAAAATACTTTCGCCTTGCCCCACATCCAGCATGGTGATTTCATTTTCCAGTGGATGCTTGGTCAAGAAAAAGAGACCTGTAATCAATATGCTCAATACTGCTAGCCTTTTAATGTTTTTCCTCAAATCATAGACTAAAGCCAAGGAAATTAACAATAAAATTAAAAGCCATGCATTGGGTTGTCCAAAGACCAGAGGTCTACTTGCCACCTGCGATACCAAGCGAATAATGCCCTCCAACCATTCAAAAATAAAATTCAGCTGAATGACTGGATAGAGAAAGGAAAGGGCAAATAAGATAGACAAGAGCGGTAAGAAAACCAAGTCAAATAGAAAGGAAAAGACAAAGGTCAAAAGGATGGACCAAGGTTGAAATTCTGCAAAATAGAAGGATAAAATGGGTAATATTCCCAAGGAAATGACTAGACTTTCTCTGGCAACAGCCTTGAGCCCCTCTCCTTCTTTGCTGGTCATGGTCAAGATAAAAGCATAAGCACATGACAAAACTCCTCCTGCAGTTAGGAAAAAGTTGGGCATGATAATAAAGAGTACAAGCACCGTCAAGGCAAAATTATCCAAGCCCTTAACACCATGTTGAGCCAGTAACTTTTGCAGGAGACTGCGAATGACCGAAGCTGAAAATCCTGTCAGACCAGCATAGATAAGGGAAAAGGGATAGGTCAGCCATTTCAACTTTTCTTGGGTCAATCCCAATCGCAAGAGTAGTTTCTTAAAGCCATCCATGAAAAATCCTACCTGCATGCCCGACAAGGCAAATAGGTGGATGATTCCTAGACTAGAATAAAGCTCATTCATCTCCTCAAAGTCTGTATCCAGATGTCCTAATAGAAGCCCCGTCATGTAATTGCGCATAGGATCTGGAAAATGCGCCTTAATCCAAACTACAGCCTTTCGACGTAAACTGGACAGGTTTTCACCTATATCCCAACTGCCAACCTTTTGAAGTGACTGGATTTTTTTGATATTGAGAGTCTGGTAAATTCCCTGAGTCTTCAGATAAGCTTGGTAGTCAAAGCCACCAAAATTTCTCTGCCCTTCTGGCTCCGAAAGCTTTCCTTCTAGTCCTATCTCATGAAGGGCTGTTAAATCTTGAAAGGCTTCTTTCTCCTCCTCGGACTGGAGTTTATAATAGACTTGAAAAATGCATCCATCAGACTTGCCACGAAAGGATAGACTATCACCATTAACCTTAATAGTGTCAGGCAAAATCCGTACCCTCTCAACAGAATCCGCCAGATTTTGACTAGCTTGACTCTGTTGCCAATTTTGAAACAGAAACCAGAAGCCAAGGACTCCGCAAAGCAGTAGAACTTTACTAGCTGATTTCCACGAAAATTGGAAAAAAAGACAGACTAGCAGAAAAACGAAACCAAACAGCGCTAGATAGGACGCTGAGAAAATAGCGTAATAAAGCCAAAGTAACAGAAAACTCAGATAGATCAGGGGAAGGGGGAAATTCTTAATCCACTGTAACATAGTCTTTTAACTTTTCTATGGTCTTAGCACCAATGCCAGAGACTTTCTTGAGTTCTTCTACTGACTTGAACTTGCCATTTGTTTCACGATGGTCGATAATGTCCTGAGCTCGTTTTCCTCCCAGTCCCTTGACCTGCTTGAGTTCTTCCAGACTTACCTTGTTGAGATTGACCTTCTTTTCCTTACTCGTTGAAGAAGCTGTCCCCGAACCAGTCTGTTGACTAGCTGATTCTTCTCCCTTAGTGGGAACGTAAACCAGAGCCTCGTCACTAACTTTCTGAGCTAGATTGAGTGCCTTGGTGTCTGCTTGCTCTGTCAAGCCACCAGCTTTCTGAACGGCATCATTGACCCGACTACCTACAGGCAAATCATAAATCCCTGGTGATTTGACAGCACCTTTCACATCTACTGTGATTAGATCTTGTTCAACCAGTTCTTCCTTTTCTTCCTTCTTCACTTCTTTTTCAGTCGATGAATCCTTAGAAACTGCTGTAACTTCTGCCTGCAAATTCGTTTCCTTGACAGGTGTGTGTGGAGCTGGCTTTAGCAGGAAAAATCCTCCTACAAGCAAGCCTAGACCAGTACAGATGACAATGATTTTATACTCTTTGATTTTCTCGATAATTGCTTCCATATTTTCTCCTCTCTTAAATTATTCGTAAGAGGAAGAAAAAACAGTTGAAAATTTCTTCTCAACTGCTTATTTATTTGCAAAATAGTCTTCCTTGGTCAAGACATAATGAACTCTTGTCACGATTCGGCCTTCTTCATGCTGGTCCATACAAGCATAAGCTTCTTCGTGGGAAAAACGCATTCCTGATTTCTCCATGACCTTTCCTGACGCGGGGTTAGCCTTATCGTGTAAAGCAACTAACTTATTCATTCCTATCTTCTCAAAAGCTAGCTCAATTACGGCACGATTGGCTTCTGTCGTCAATCCTTGATTCCAATACTTTTTATTGATAATGTAGCCAATGGCTGCCTTCTTAAGAACAGGATCAATCTTGTGCAAGTCAATGGTTCCGATAAATTTGCCATTGCTTTTGAGTTCTATTCCCCACCGTCCCAAAGGATTGGCCAAGTAGAACTGAGCAATATTATTTTTGGTTTCTTCTAAATTTTGATTGGTTGGAAAAGTGTAACGTGTATTATCCTTGTCCGAGGCATAGTCAAACATTTCTTCCGCATCATCCAAAGTTACAGGTCGAAGCAATAAACGTTCTGTCTCAACTATGGGATACCGAGCTAGTTTTAAAAAGATTGATTCCATACGTTTCCTCCACTTGAAAAGTTTCTAACTAAGATAAGGATATTGAATGAAATATTTAAAAAGCAAATTTATACTTGGTATTGAGATAACTTTAAGTACAAAAGAACTATCCTTCAGATAGAGGTTGAGGATCTAATTCTTCACTCTCTTCTTTTTTAACTGGAGCTGGTTCATAAGCTCGAATAATCTGAGCGACAACTGGATGGCGAACCACATCCTTGGCTGAAAAATGAACAAAGTCAATCTGGTGAATGTTCTTTAGCTTTTCTTGGGCATCAATCAAACCGGACTTGACGTTACGCGGAAGGTCAATCTGACTGATATCTCCATTGACAATCATCTTAGAATTAAAGCCTAAACGCGTCAAGAACATCTTCATCTGCATGATGGTCGTATTTTGCGCCTCATCGAGAATGACAAAGGCATCATCCAAGGTCCGTCCACGCATATAGGCAAGGGGCGCAATCTCGATAATTTCACGCTCCATGAGACGAGTCGTTTGGTCTTTTCCCAAAATCTGATATAAGGCATCGTAAACAGGTCGAAGGTAAGGATCTACCTTCTCCTTGAGATCACCCGGAAGAAAACCTAGACTCTCCCCTGCTTCCACTGCTGGACGAGTTAGGATAATCCGTTTGACTTGCCCACGTTTAAGGGCAGTTACTGCCAAGGTCACTGCAAGAAAGGTCTTCCCTGTTCCTGCAGGTCCAATTCCAAAGGTCACATCATGTTGCTTAACACTGTCAACATACAGTTTTTGACCCAATGTTTTAACACGGATAGGCTTCCCTGTATTGTCCTTGATAATTTCTTCTTCGTAAAGGGCGACAAACTTGTCGATTTCATCGTTTTTGACCATGCTAATCGCAGTGACCACATCTGGCGTACCAACGGTCATCCCACGATTCACCAAGACCATCAAAGCCTGAATAACTTGACGGGCTTCCTCACAGGAAGCCTGCTCTCCAAGAACTTGCACAATCTCCGTACGAGCATGAATCACCACATCAAGCTCTTCTTCCATCAAACGAAGATGGCGTTCATTGGAACCAAAAAGATGAAACAGGTCATCTGGATGACTTAGTTGAATGTCAATTGAATGTTCCTTCAAATAAAGAACCTCTCTAATCCTTTTATTTCTTTTTATTATAGCAAAGGGGTGGAGAAATTACTAGCCCAAACCCAATGAATCATGCTAGTGTTCTAAGTATTCTTGCCAGATAGCGTCAAAGTCTCCTAGGTTGAAAGAGAAACTGGCATGTTCTTCCAAAAAGCGACTGACCTCATCAAAATCATCTGTGTGTTTTGGGAAGGCTGACTCTTCAAAAGCCAGGTCTGCCAAGATAGCTTTGGGACTATTACTTTTAGGATTGCGCTCAGTCATGAGCCAAGTGTAAAATGATTTTCTCATATGTCACCCTAGATTAACTCTGTCCCAAACTGGTCTTGCTTGATTTTACCAACCTTCATCAAGCCACCGAGTGCTTTCTTGAACTGGCCTTTAGAAATACCAAAGGTTGCCTTGATGTCGTCTGGAGATGACTTATCATTTAAGGTCATGAAACCGCCATTGCTTTCCAAGTAAGTCAAAATCATCTGGGCATCATTTTCCAGCATTTCAAAGGAGCGTGGTTTGAGGGAGAGATTCAACGTACGGTCTACCTCACGGAAACCAATGACACGCGCATCTAATACTTGCCCCAAACGTGGCTCTGCATAGCGCTCGCTAGGATGGATAAAGCCAAGCATGTTATTTTCTGGCAGATAAACAAAAGTTCCTGACAGCTTGAGACGGTATACAATGGCTGGCCAGTTTTGGTTCTGCATGTTGTTGTAAGCAGGACGAGCCAGACGTTGGAAGTCTTCTTGATAAGCCAAGAGACCCCAGATACGGTCTTTCTTGTCCACTTCAAGACGGATATAGAGTTGGTCACCCTTCTTAGGCCAGAGTTCCTTGAGCTCAGGGAGGATATCCAGTGACACAACGATTTCCTTGTCAGGAAGACCTGTATCCACAAAGACACCCAAGTCCTTACGAACCTCTGTGACACGGCCCCAACCAAATTGGTCCTGGGTGGCAGTCACTTCTATGGTTGTCAGGCGGAGTTTTTGCTTCATATCTGTATAGGCAAAACCTTTGACCGTATCCCCTACTGTATGCTGACCTTCTTCCTTGGCAAGAGCATAGGTTTGACCATCCTTTTGCACAAAGTAAAAACGGTCATTTTCATCGATGATGAGTCCAACGATAAAACTTGCAAGATTTGTATTCATATTTCCTTCTTTCGAATAAAACTCAGCCAGCAATGCCAACTGAGTTTTTCTGTTTATTTTAGACTTCCAAGAGTTCTTTTTCTTTATTGGCAGTCATGTCGTCGATGTGTTTAACAGCATCGTCTGTTACTTTTTGAATATCTTTTTCAAGAGTCTTCAATTCGTCTTCAGTGATTTCTTTTGCTTTTTCCTGTTTCTTAGCTTCGTCCATAGCATCACGACGGATATTACGAACAGCTACTTTAGCATTTTCACCGACCTTCTTCACTTCTTTAGCAAGGTCACGACGAGTTTCTTCTGTAAGAGCAGGGATAACCAAACGAATAACAGAACCGTCGTTAGCTGGTGTGATACCAAGATCAGAAGCATTCAAGGCACGTTCGATGTCTTTCAATGAAGACTTGTCAAATGGTGTGACCAACAAAACACGCGCTTCTGGAATCGTAATGGAAGCGATTTGGTTAAGAGGAGTTTCTACTCCATAGTATTCTACATGTACACGGTCAAGCAAGCTTGCATTGGCACGACCTGCACGGATACCACCAAATTCACGAGCAAGTGATTGGTGAGACTGGGTCATTCTCTCTTTAGCTTTTTCAATAATTGCGTTAGCCATAATCTTTCTTATTCCTTTTCTTAGATATTATTTGAAACTGTTGTTCCGATATTTTCACCAAATACGACACGTTTGATGTTACCTGGTTGGTTCATGTTGAAGACAACCAAGTCAATGTCATTATCCATTGAGAGAGTTGAAGCAGTTGAGTCCATGATACGGAGACCTTTGTTGATAACATCACGGTGGGTCAATTCTTCAAATTTAACGGCTGTCTTGTCTTTCTTAGGATCGGCATTGTAAACACCATCGACACCGTTTTTAGCCATAAGAATAGCATCTGCTTCGATTTCAGCTGCACGAAGGGCCGCTGTTGTATCTGTTGAGAAGTAAGGTGAACCAATTCCGGCACCAAAGATAACGATACGACCTTTTTCAAGGTGACGAAGGGCACGTCCACGGACATAAGGCTCTGCCACTTGTTGCATAGCAATGGCAGTTTGCACACGCGTATCAACCCCAACTTGTTGCAATGAATCTGCCATCACAAGAGCATTCATAACAGTCCCAAGCATTCCTGTGTAATCTGCCTGAACGCGGTCCATTCCTGCTTCAGCAGCAGGTTCACCACGCCAGAGATTTCCTCCACCGATAACAAGGGCAATTTCGATACCTAAGCTATGAACTTCTTGAATCTCTTTTGCGATTGTTTGAACTGTTTGGATATCAATCCCTACGCCACGTTCACCGGCAAGGGCTTCACCTGATAACTTGATTAAAATACGTTTATACTTGGGATTCGCCATTTTCACTCTCCTTCTTTTATCCTACCTATTTTATCACAATTTTTAAGATTTTTATAGTGTCATGAACAATTCTTTCAAAAAAATTAGACAGTCAAAAATTT